>JBFRWF010000064.1:0-5657 GCA_051439465.1 Xenococcaceae cyanobacterium
CCTAGGCAAGTGTCGAAACCCCTCGACGGGCCCCCAAGGGTGTCTCAGGGAAAAACCAGGAAATCCAGATCGTGAGATTTGGAAGCCCCCGCTACAATCTTTGATTTAGCGGTGGGAGGATGTCACAGATAGGATTCTTTCTGAAACGAATCATAGATCTAGCGTTGTCGCGTAATTCCTAGAGACATTGCATAATTTTCATCTCCTCTGCCGATAGATAGCATAGAAACAGCCCTAAGCTATCCTTGCCTCAGACAGAAACAGCTTAACACACAGGAAAAAGACGATGATGCGTCAACTGTTCAGCAACTGGCAACAATTACGGCAGAAACTCAGAAAACCCATACTCTTCGGCGTATGTGGGGCAACTGGCTGCTTGGCTGCTGCTGCTGCTTTGGGAGAACTCTTCCTCCAAGTAACCCAGCCACCTCCCATTATCGAACGGGACCCCCAGATGATCCTCCTGTTAATCGATACTTCCGGGAGTATGGAAGGGGAGAAACTTCAAGAAGTAAAAGCAGCCGCGAAAAGTTTTGTGGCACGCCAAAATCTGTCTCAAGATAGCTTCGCCGTTGTCGGTTTTGGCAGTGAAATCCAAGTGGGGACAGGGTTAACCTCTGACTTAACCACCCTTAACCAAGCTATTGATGCCTTGGCTGATGGCGGGGGAACACGGATGGATCTCGGAATTGAGCAAGCTATTCAAGAATTACAGACGATGGCTAAAACCCCCCACATCCTGCTGTTTACCGACGGACAACCGGGGGGTCAGATCTTGCCTCAAGCTATTACCTTATTAATCGACACCTCCGGGAGTATGGACGGGGAAAAATTGGCCGAAGTTAAAGCGGCGGCGAAAGGGTTTGTCGCACGACAAGACCTCTCTCAAAACCGCTTAGCTGTGATCGGTTTTGGCACATACGTTCAAAAGGAAACTGGCTTGACTTCGGAACAGACAACCCTCAATCAAGCCATTGATGCCTTAGCTGATGGCGGTGGGACGCGGATGGACTTAGCCATCGAAGCGGGAATTACAGAATTGTCGAAAACGCCTCTAGAGACGACAGAACGTTATATCTTGCTGTTCACCGACGGACAACCTAGTCCTCAGCCTCCCTCAGAACAAATAGATGTCATGTTTGTCTTAGACGTGACTAGCAGCATGAATGAGGAAATTCGGGGCGTTCAACAAGGAATTCAGAACTTTGCCCGGGAACTCGAAGCCAGAAAATTGAATGCTAGGGTGGGTTTAATCGCTTTTGGCGACCGTTTGCTGGGAGAAGAACCTCAGATTTTATCCTTTGATGGCTCTGCGTTCACGGCTAACCCCACTGAATTTAGCCGCCAAGTCGGTGCGGTGGCTCAAGTTGGTGGTGGAGATGCGCCAGAAAGTAGTTTCGATGCGATCGCCCAAGCTGCTAGCCAGTCTTTTCGGGCACCTGCTACTAAAGTGATGATTTTGATTACCGATGCCCCCCCTAAAATACCCGATCGGGATATCTCCTCCCTACCAGAGGTAGCGAAGATCTTACAAGATCAGGATATCGACCAACTGCATCTGGTTGTGCAACAGCGCGATCGCCCCCTATTTGAGCGCCTGCAAGAGACAGTTCCAGGGGAAGTGTTCTTACTCGGTGAAACCGCAGCCGGAAGACAGGGGTTCGAGCGCATCTTGCCCTTAGTCGGAAAACAGATTGCCGAGACAGCCCTCAAACTCACTGAACGGGAACCGATTATTACTGCGACTCAAGAGGCTGGAAAAATGGCTGAAGCAGAGAAGATCAACATCATTGCTGTTGGTACGGGTGATGCCGATACCGACTTTCTCAGCCAACTGACAGGCAATCCGGATCAAGTCTTCTATGCTAAGGCGGGAAATATAGACCAAGCTTTCCAACAGGCAGAAAAACGCATTGCTGGAGACGATCTCGAACAAGCCCTCGCCGATACCCTTAAAGTGAGAGAGAAGGCGAAAAATCAAGGTATTAATATCGTCGCTGTGGGAACGGGAGATGCCGATACAGGTTTTCTCAGCCAGCTTACAGGAGACTCCAAGCTAGTTTTCTATGCCAATTCTGGCAATTTTGAGGAAGCCTTCCGTGGGGCGGAAAAGTCAATCTATCAACCCCTAATCATCGAAAAAGCCTCCTCACTCGCCGAGGAAGGGGTCGTCTATACTTTCTTGCGCCAGTCTATTGGTTCTGAACTCCTAGAAGATTATCGTTTAGCCTATGGAGTCCTGCGCAATGGTGGTTGGACAGCTATCCTTGCTATTGGCACGTCCTTGGCGTTAATTGTCGGACAGAACCTTTACCAACGCCGCCGCGTCCTTTCAATAGGCGAGACAACTGTGGGAACGGTGGGAAGTTTAGGGGCTGGAATCACTGCTGGTGCTTTAGGTCAACTAGTTTATATTCCTTTTGCAGGTAGTATGAGCATGGTGGCAACTGGCGGTCAATTAATCGGTTGGATCTTACTGGGAACACTTCTCGGTGGCGGTATGTCCTTCTTCGTCCCTAACCTCAAGAAACACCGTGGTTTACTGGGAGGCTGCTTCGGCGGCGCCCTCGGTGGCATTAGCTTTATCTTAATCCCTAACTGGTCTGGCGCGATCGCCGCACGGCTGGTCGGTTCCGCTATGATTGGTTTTTGGATCGGTATCATGATTGCCTTGCTCGAACTTCTCAGTACAGAGGCACGACTAATCGTACACTGGACTCCTACAGAACAAAGAGAAATTCTGCTCGGAACTCGCCCAGTTGTTTTGGGAAGTTCTCAGGAAGTCGATATTTACTTGCCCAAAAATCAAGGCTATCCCCCGATCGCGGCTAAGATTTTTCAGGAAGAAGAAAAAATTATCATCCAATTCGATGAGGCGATGAAAACTGCAAAAAAAATGCAAATTTTAAGGCAAGAATTAAAAGACGGTTCTCGCCGTAAACTGGGAGATGTTCTTCTGGAAGTCAGAAATTCTCAGCCTTGACATGAAGTAGCTTATGGTTCAATACACATTTGAGTTACAACTACCTTCTAATCCGAACAATAGCTGTCAATATACCTTGGACTTAAATTATTATCAAGAGGGTTCGCCTGAAACAGTATTTACTCCAGAAATCAAACAGAGTATGCACAAAAGATTAGAAAAGCAAAGCTCTTGTAAAATTAGTCCCAAGAATCTAGATAAAATGATCAAAAGATGGCTTCGTGAAATTAGCGAAGGTCATCAGTATACGTCAATGTCAATAGAATTGCCAACCATAGTAGGAGAAAATTTAAAGGACATTAATGAAATAGGCAATCAAGAACTCCCTCCTCTCTTTCCGCCAGATTTATCAGAAATAGAACCGAGTATAGGTGCTCTACCGCCTTTAAATTTTTCTTAAATCAACCCTCAGTTAACCCGATCAGCTCAACTTACTCAAATCAAGAATCAAGATCGACTATGTTAAATGTCAGCCTTGCTCCCCATCGGGAGTTTTTACCAGCAGATACTCCAGAACAAAAACTTTTTCTGATGCTGAAGCTAAGACCAACTCAGGAAGTAGCTAGCAGTCGCCCACCGACTAATTTTGCTTTTGTGATTGATACCAGTGGGTCAATGTATGAAGCAGTTATGGGTAACCCTCGACCTACTGGAAGGCGCTTTCAGCTTGATGGACATGACTATGAGGAAGTGACAGGAACTAAATCCAAGATTGACATTGTCATCGATTCCTTGCAAGCCTTGATCCACTCCGGGAAGTTGACACAGAGCGATCGCGTCTCGATTATCCAGTTTGATGACCATGCCTCGACGCTGATAGGACTGACTCCCGCTACCCAGGTGAGTGAACTCGAAGAAGCCATCAAGCAACTGCGCAACTTTTCCGGCGGAACTTGCATGGGATTGGGGATGCACCACGCCCAGAAGATCCTGGCAGGTTCAGAAATGGGGAGTCGCCGGACACTCATCTTTACTGACGGTCAGACTTTTGATGAAGATCGGTGTCAAGAACTCGCCCAACAATTTTTGAGCGATAATATTCCTATCACCGCCTTAGGGGTCGGTGACTATGCAGAAGATTTACTGATCCATCTGAGCGATACTAGCGGCGGTCGTATTTTTCATGTCACCCCGGAAAAATCTGTTAGTGATGTAGCCGTTGCCATTACCGATTTGCCAGCTAAGATTATTGAAGAATATAGTCAGGCTCAACAAGAAGTTATTACCAATTTAGCTCTGACTGTCAAAACGGTTAAGGGAGTCAAGCTGACTCGCATCCTTCGCGCTTATCCTTCCCAAGCGGAATTTCCTTTGCCCCAAGAACCCTATCCCCTTGGCAATGCTGAAGCTAACGATGAGACGGTATTTATCCTCGAATTCAGCGTTGATAATCGTCCCGCCTCCCGGGCTCGTATTGCTCAACTGGGCTTAACCTATGATGTCCCTGGCAAAAATCGACGGGGAGAGCTTCCTCCTCAGAATGTCGTCGTCCAGTTTGTAGCGGGACAGATGGGTGCTCAGGTTAATCAAGAGGTGATGGGTTATATCCAACAGTGCAACATCGCCCAACTGGTCAAACAAGCTACCCAAGTAGCAGACAGCAATCCCCAGCAAGCTGAACAGTTGCTGGAAACCGCACGCCGCATGACCCAAAGAATTGGCAACCAAGGGATGACCCAATCCCTAACAGCAGCGCGAGACGAATTGCGCCAAACCAAGAAAATCTCTGCTGGAACTCGCAAAACTGTCAAGATGGGTTCCAAAGGCAAAACTGTCCGGATGAATGACGATATTAATAATGCCCTCTCAGATGAGAAAATTCGTCAAGCTTCCGGAACTTAAAAATGACTAATTAACTAACAACTAACAACTAACAACTAACAACTAATTTGGAGTTTGATTTATGAGTGTTACTTGTCCCACTTGTGGCTTTGATGAAAATCCCGATGGAGCAGAATTCTGTGAAGCTTGTGGCTCCGAACTAGGTGCTGCTACTGCTGCTACTGCTTCACCCCCACCAATTCCCCCAACCAAAATTCAAACTGAACCTGAGTCAATTCCTACAACTTCACCTACTGAACCATCATTTCCATCAACCTCTACTTCCCCAGAATCAACGCCACTGGTATCTTCAGAACCTCAGGTTGAACCTCCCCCACCAGTTGAGATGCCGTCGGTTCCTAGCTTGGCAGGTCAGACAGCTAGGCTTATTGTTAAACAAGCTGGCTGTCCCGTTTCCGAATTTCCCCTGGATGGTTCCCCCGCGATCGTGGGACGCTTCGATCCAGACACCGGTCCAGTTGAGATTGACTTAGAAGGGTTTCCCGGAGATGACACCATTTCCCGCAACCATGCCGAAATCTATCAAGAAGGCGGTCAATGGAAAATTAAAGATTTGGGTTCAGTCAATGGGGTATTCATTAAACGTGCCGACCAAAGTCGCTTCGGTGCCAGAATTACTATACCTGAAGTCCTCAACCTAGGAGATGAAATTGCCATTGCTAAAATTCGTTTTCTCTTCCAAAGTCCTTGAGACTGACATATAGACTATCCCTTACCCATAAGTCTTGAAACCCTTGTGGAGAGGGGGAGAGGGGGAGAGGGGGAGAGGGGGAGAGAGGGTGATGTAGAGTAAATTTACCCAAAGATAGGGGTTCGGTGGAATAAATTCGGG
>JBFRWF010000065.1:0-8752 GCA_051439465.1 Xenococcaceae cyanobacterium
CCCATTAAACAACTTCCGCTTCTGGTAATGCTCCTTGTATCTTGCCCAACCAGTCAATCAAATTTTCTAACTGTTTCTGCGGCTTAAGTATTCCTAAACCCCTCACCGTCACCTTTTTGGGAGTATAAACAAAGCGCGATCGCAAGTGTTGGGGGAAATTCTCTTGCAGCAGCTTCCAAGCAGGTTCCTCCATTGGCGTTTCTAAAATAACGTGCTGCTTCCCATCTGGTTTAATGCGAGAAAAGCCTAGAGACTTAGCTATTTGCTTCAGTTCTACTATTTTAAGTAACTGTTGCGCAGCAGTAGGAACCGGACCATAGCGATCGCTCCATTCTGCCACTATCTGATTCAATTCTTTCTTAGAACCTGCCGCAGCAACCGCCCGATAAGCATCCATTTTCTGCTCCAAATCGGGGATATAATTCGCAGGAATAAACGCAGTCAGATTCAAATCAACCCGAGTCTCATCCACCTTGGGAATTTCTTGCCCCTGAATCTCCTTAATCTCCTCCTGCAACATATCCATATAAAGCTCAAAACCAATCGCCTCCATTTGTCCTGATTGTTCTGCACCAAGGAGATTACCAACCCCCCGAATTTCCATATCCCGCGTTGCTAACTGATAACCTGAACCCAGTTGAGTAAACTCCTGCAACGCCCGTAAACGCTTCCTAGCCGCCTCTGAGAGGGTATTTTTATTCGGGTACAATAACCAAGCATGGGCTTGAATCCCAGCACGTCCAACCCTGCCTCGCAGCTGATACAGTTGTGCCAAACCGAATCTCTGGGAGTCTTCCACGATGATGGTGTTGACTCTGGGAATATCTAATCCTGATTCAATAATCGTGGTGCAAACCAGAATATCTGCTTCCCCATTATTAAAAGTCAGCATAGTCGCTTCTAATTCCCCTTCCGGCATTTGACCATGGGCGATGGCAATTGAAGCACTTGGCACCATCTGCCGCAATTCCCCTGCAACTTCTTCAATCCCTTCTATCTGCGGTACGACATAAAATACTTGTCCTCCTCGATCGAGTTCATTGCAAATCGCTGTCCTTACTACTTCTTGGTTGTAGGGAGATAAATGGGTTTTAATGGGACGACGGGAAGGGGGTGGGGTGGTAATTAAGCTCATTTCCCGAATTCCCGATAGGGACATATAGAGGGTGCGGGGGATGGGGTTAGCGGTGAGGGTGAGAACATCTATCTGAGTTTTCATCGCTTTAATCTTTTCTTTCTGATTCACCCCAAAACGCTGTTCTTCATCTACTACTAATAGCCCTAAATTCTGGAATTTAACCGCTTTACCTAATAGCTGATGAGTACCGACGACGATATCTAGTTCCCCAGTAGCGAGGCGTTGGAGAATCTCCTTGCGTTCCGATGCTGTGCGGAAACGGTTGAGTAAGCCAATGTTAATCGGGTAGGGGGCAAAACGTTCTTTGATGGTGTGGTAGTGTTGCTGGGTGAGGATAGTAGTAGGGGCGAGAAAAGCGACTTGTTTATCTCCACTGGTGACAACTTTGAAGATGGCGCGAATAGCTACTTCTGTTTTACCGAAGCCTACATCCCCACAGATAAGACGATCCATCGGGCGATCGCTTTCTAAATCCCGCTTCACATCTTGGACTGCTTTAAGTTGATCCGGCGTGGGTTGATAGGGGAAAGAATCTTCTAATTCCTGTTGCCAAGGCATATCTGACGGATAAGCATGACCAAAAAGTTGCGATCGCTTGGCATACAGCTTCACCAAATCCACCGCCAACTTTTTAACCGCCTTGCGGACTCGGTTTTTCGTCCGTTCCCAGGTTTTGCCGGACATTTTATTTAATTCTGGGGGACGCTTGCCAGTGTGGCGATATCGAGAGAGGACATCTAAAGCATCAGCGGGAACGCGCAATAACCCATCGGCATATTTCACTACCAAATATTCTCGGGTTGCTAAACTCTCCAGCTTGAGAAATTTCCCCACTCCATGACTTTTATGGACTACATAATCCCCCGGGCGTAACTTGTTAATATCTACTTGTTTTGATGCTGCCCGGCGACGCTTGCGGATATATCCCGGAGTTGCTGAAATATGTTGTCCAAAAAACTCCCGATCTGTAACGACAACTATTCGGAAAGTTGGTAAAATAAATCCTTCAAGTTCAGCTAGCCCAGAATATTTCAGCGCTACAGCAGTATCTTGGAGGTGTAGTTTTTCAATTGCCGGATAATCGCGAGGATTCGGAATAAACTGGGCGGGACAGTCGTGTTCTTCTAGCAGGGAAACTGAACGAGAAGGTTGGGCAGAAATTAACCAGGTTGAGTATTTATTTAGGGTTATCCCACTGTAAATTTCCCGTTTACCCCGCAGGATTGCTGCTAATTTGGCAAACTGGTGTGGGGTTGTGGGAATAGGGCGACTGGAAAGATTGAGAGCATCCCGATTTGTTTCTTCGGCTATTTCTGATAGATACAGGATTGGGAATTTTTCTGCTGTTGCTAAGGATTCATCTAAGGAACGATGAATTTTAGGTAATTGATTATTCCCATATTGCCATTGTTCCTCAGCGTGTTCAACCCAGAGAGCGCTATGGGCTCGACACTGTTCAATCTCATCGAATACACATAAAGTATTTTGGGGTAAGTAATCCAATAAGGAGGCAGGTTTTTCAAAGGCAATGCCTAAAAAACGCTGCATACCTTCGGGGAAATTACCTGCTTCTAAGGTTTCTTGTTCTTCCGGTCGAAGATAGGATTTGTTGGTGAGAGAAGCGGCGATAATAGGGGCAAAAGTAGTGGGTGTTAGGACTAATTGGTCAATTTTATCCAGAGAACGCTGAGAAACGGTATCAAATTCCCGCAACTGTTCTAATTCATCCCCAAACCATTCCAGTCGCACGGGTAATTCAGCGGACACCGGGAAGATATCAACTAAATCACCTCGCCGACTCCATTGCCCTTCTGTTTCCACCAGGGGAACTCGTTCATAACCCAGTCTAGCTAATCCCTCGTCAAGGGTTTTGGAATCCTGTGTCATCCCTGCTGAAAAGGTGAGACAATAGGGTTTAAAGGCATCAGGGGGCGGTAGATGGGGTTGGAGCGATCGCTCTGTGGCTACGATGGCTATTTGTCCTTTCTCCTTCTCCCCCCTTGACAAGGACAAATGACCAGCGACAGATGATAATACCTGCATTTGTCCCCAAATCATTTCTGATTCGGGGTTAAAAGGCTCATAGGGGGATGCCTCTGAAGTAGGGTAAAAATGTACAGTCTTCCAACCCATCGCCTCTAATTGTGCCGCCCAGCGTCCAGCTTCTTCCAGGGTGGCGCAGAGGACGAACAAGTTATTTTCCTGAGATTGTGCCAAACTGGAGGCAACTAAACCCTTAGGCAAGCGGGGAATACCGTTTAACCTTAATGATCCCTTCTGTTTCAGTTTCAGAAGCAGTTCATTGGTGAGGGGCGATCGCTCTAGGGCGCGAATAACCGAAGAAAAAGCCATATTTGTTGTTTGTCGTTTGTCCTTTATCTTTAAAGCATCAGCATATCTTGCCAGAGCCTGTGGCAATTCAATTATCTATGCTCTCCGTCGCTAGCGAAATTTTCTTCATTCTCTTACTGATTATTGTCAACGGCATCTTTGCCCTGTCGGAGATTGCAGTCGTCTCCTCCCGCAAAATTCGTTTAGAACAACTGAGTTCCCAGGGGGATGAGCGGGCAAAAGCAGCATTAGAACTAGCCAATGATCCTAACCAAATTCTCTCCACTGTTCAGATTGGCATCACCCTGATTGGCATCTTTGCTGGTGCTTTTGGCGGAGCCACTCTAGCAAAAAATTTGGCAGTTCTGTTGCAGCGCTTTTCCTTACTGACAACCCACAGTGAAGCGATCGCCTTAGCAACTGTCGTTTTGAGCATTACCTATCTTTCACTGGTAATTGGCGAACTGGTGCCCAAGCGTCTGGCACTCAGCGATCCTGAAAAGATTGCCAGACTTGTGGCTTTTCCCCTGCGCTGGCTGGCTCTTTTGGTTGCCCCAGTAGTACATCTATTAAGCTTTTCCACCGACCTGGTGCTGCGCATCTTAGGGACAAAAACAGCAGCGACTGAGCCACTAGTGACAGAGGAAGAAATCAAGGTGATGCTCAAACAAGGAACCGAGGCGGGTATGTTTGAGGCTGCCGAACAAGACATGGTTGAGCGCGTTTTGAAACTCGACGACCGACGAATCAGGGTTCTAATGACTGCACGACCAGAAATTATCTGGCTCAATCTCGAAGATTCTTCAGAAATCAATCGCCACAAGATAATGAAGAGCAACCACACCCGCTTTCCCGTGTGCCAAGGAAGTTTAGATGAGGTTTTGGGGGTGGTGCAAGTTACCCATTTATTGTCGGCTTGTCTTGGTGGCGAACCTTTTGATCTGGCCTCTTCCTTGCAACAGCCTTTATTTGTGCCAGAGAGTACCCTAGGGCTGAAAATGCTTGAGTTGTTCAAGCAAAGCGGCAATCATATTGCCCTAGTAGTAGATGAGTATGGTGTGATACAGGGCTTACTCACTCTCAATGATGTCCTAGAAGCGATCATTGGTGATATTCCCAGATTGGATCAGCCAGAAACATCCCAAGCAGTCCGGCGGGAGGATGGTTCCTGGTTATTAGATGGGATTTTGCCCATCGAAGAATTTAAAGAACTCTTTGGGATCGGGGAATTGCCAGGAGAGCAACGGGGCAACTATCACACCTTGGGAGGCTTTGTCATCACTCATCTGGGGAGGATTCCCTCTGCTGCCGAGCATTTTGAGTGGCACGGTTTGCGCTTTGAAGTGATGGATATGGATGGGAACCGGGTTGATAAGGTGCTGGTGATGCCTTTAGAGAAAGGTTTAGTTGATCGCACTAATGACATTTATTGAGGAGGCGATCGCCCGAATGGCACGCTCCTTAAGCTGAAAGCCTTATGGTGGAAGCATCATCCGGGTGCGAAGCGCGATCAGCGTAACGCACCGCCCTGACAGGGTTACAACCCCGTCAAAACCCTGACTGGGCTTGGCTTAATCCTAGTTGAGTAGGCTTCGCCGCTGCTGTCGCAGTTGACGAAAAAATCAAGTTTACTGAGAAGCTTATTGAGAATAGTTATTGAGAATTTTCTCAATAACTGGAGTTTAGATTAACAGATAAGTGATCGCAAATCGTTTTCATTATTGTAGGGGCGAAGCATTTGAGGGATAAATTGTGAAACGTATCATCAAGTTGGATATCCAAATGCTTCGCCCTTTCCTGGGTTGTCGGTGGGAGATGAATCAAAATATATATAGGTTATCGGTGGGAGCAGGGCGAAGCATTCGGATATATAATTTTTGGTCGAGTTCGATGATTTACCCCCCGAATGCTTCGCCCCTACAGTATTTTTATGAATATATGTAAACAGCAAGCGAAGCCGGTTGAGTTGGCGCTGCCGTAGGCACTCGCGTAGCGAGCCCGCAGTCGTGGGATAGTGATCGCAGTCGTGGGATAGCGATCACAGTCGTGGGGTAGCGATCGCCTATCCCTGTTAGAGTGTGGAAGTATTGGGTAGGGTGGGCATTGCAGTAAGGGATTGTCGGTGCCCAAAGAGTGAATTTTTGGTTTGCAATGCCCACCATTTCAGGGTGAAAGGTTGAGTCTGGTGGGCATTGCCGATTGTGACTCTTTGGGTAAGTCTTCCAATTGGCACCGCAATGCCCACCCTACAAAACTCTCCAGTGCGATCACCAAATTAAGTGCGGTAGTATTGGGTAGGGTGGGCATTGCAGTAAGGGATTGTTGGTGCCCAAAGAGTGCATTTTTGGTTTGCAATGCCCACCATCTCAGGGTGAAAGGTTGAGTCTGGTGGGCATTGCCGATTGTGACTCTTTGGGTAAGTCTTCCAATTGGCACCGCAATGCCCACCCTACAACCCACCTTCCGCTCTGCCCCTGGTGCCGCATAAATTGCGATCGCTAGTATACACGCAAATAATACCAATTCACTTTAACTTGTACTTTTTCAGGAATTCTTCGCAGCAGTTAAACCGACGCAAAACTTGGGGCAAGTCTTGTCGCCTGACATCCATTAAGCTGATAATCACCTTAGCTTGTTCTTCTTTTGATGTCTTGGTTCTCATACTATTTAGCTTTTTTTGGCAATCTGATTTCTCCTGATCGGTTAGCGATATGTCATTGATTAAATATTGCTCTAGAAAATTCAGCCCCTCGATTATGTTAGCATCTTCTTTATTCAGTTCTTTTTCAAAATCCACCCAAAATTCAGCAGCGCGGCTGGTCTCATCTGCGGCAATGACTTGATAGCTTACGTCTATAAAGTAATTATAGATCCTTTTGATATCTAAACTAAAAAACTTAGTTGACGTGCGGGCATTAAGAAAGGCAACAAATCCCAACCCCGTTCCTACTGCTTTGACAAAGAGAGAGGAGTCTATCTTAGGCTGGTCTGAGAATAAATCAGTAATCCATAGCAAGAAGACTCCAGATGGAAAGAAAAATTGAGCTGCTGTCCACAACCAGAAGCCTAGATTTTTGTGAGGTTGAAAGAAAGGTAATTTTTTGCACCGTTCATTTAGTTCATCATAAGCAACAGTCAGATTAAATAAGCCCGGAATTATTGAAATTGCTATATAGGGCAGCCAGTCTAAAAGTCCATTCACGCTTGTTATTCCTGCTCAGTTTTTGTTCAGTCATTTTATTGCCCGAACGTAATTACTGGATGCAAATGAAAGTAGCCTCTGGAAGTAAGGGTAAAGTAATCGACTGAAGCTTCTTTGCTTGGGAATTTTCTGGATTTAAATATCGGCAAAATTTTGCGGAGGATGCCCCCGGTGGTAGTGTCAATGTAGCCATCATTCCAGAGGCGTTGGACTATTCTCCGGGACTGTTCTATCGGCATTTCCAGCTTATAAGCCAGATTTTCAATTGTCAGTGGTCTTGACTCTAATGCTTTTAGCACTGAAATTGCTCGTGCATCAGCTCTGGATACTGCCTTTTGCAAGCAGTCCATAAATACAATGTCAGTAAAGTCTTTTGCGGCTTTTAACTTTCTGAGAAGCTGCTTGGCTGCAATGGTGAAGTCATCGGCTGTGAGAATAGAAACAGCGACGTTTTCTAGTGCTAGTGCATCTGACTCGCCCATCGTCAGCTTATCTTGTTCTTGAGTCTGATATTGTTTTTGTAAGGTTGTACGGGCTGCTGAGTAAAGTTCATTGAGCTGAGGGTGCTTTTTGACCAAGTCGCTAATAGAGTCAATGACATCGGTTTGATTCTGCGCCAAGGCATGACCGATTTTTGCGATCGCTTGTTGTAAATCAAATGGTAGAGCAGTGTCTAGTTGAGACAGCGCAATCAAAAAGGCTTGGAGAGTGGTTTTCTCAGTGGCTTTCATGAGATGGTTCTCCCTGTTAAAGTAAAGGCTGCCCAGTAGTAGTAATCTTCATAGGGAGGCTGACTTGAGTTCATTTTATCCTGGTCTTGCTGGATAATAGCAGCTTCTGCTTTCAAGTAGTCACGGCAATGCGGTTCCGAGTCATCCAGTTGAGCAGCAAGGGTTATAACTTGATGAGCTTCCCGCTGCTATGCCCCGGTTGAACCAGACATCGTGTAAGTCGGGTTTGACTTTCAACGCCTGGTCAAAACTGGCGAGCGCCTCTTCATACTGCTGAAAGGCATCCATCAATTCACCACGGGCTATCCAACCTCTGTGGTCATTTGGATACATTTCAGTAGCACGATTCACAGAATCCAAAGCCCCCTGATAGTTCCCTGTCTGAAGTTGCTGATTACACTGATCAATTAATGCCTGAACACCATCCGATTTGGGATTTGGGATTTGGGATTGGTGATTGTTGATTGGTGACTGAAAATCGATGGTAAAAACCAATACTTGGTTACTCATAAAGGTATCAAGGGTAGCAAACAGCCGATGCAATTTTTGAACCTCGCTAAGAGTAGCCTTCTCCTGATTGTTCTCAGGGGGTAATGGAGTTCTATCTAAGTAGTCGGACATAAATAAACAGTACTATGTTAAGTAGTGTGAAGTTCAGGGAAAACCAGCAGGCGATCGCCGAATGGCACGCTCCTTAAGCTGAAAGCCCTATGGTGGAAGCATCATCCGGGTGCGAAGCGCGATCAGCGCTTCCGCACCGCCCCCGTTTGGCCAATGGTGCGGAAGCGGCGCAGATAGCCAAAACTGGTAGATCCCGAAGCAGAAGACATCTCCAAAAAAGAAAAATTTGAAAAATTTTTCTGCTATAATGAAATTTGCCCCCCTTATATAAAAAAAATGATCCCAATTGTCAGCTAGATTAAAGCTAATCCAAAGTCAACAAAAAGATTGATAGGATTAAGCGAAGGAGAACTAGAAAAACTAATTAATAAAGGCCAGGAATATCACCAGGCAAAAAAAGAGGCGATCGCTAAAACCAAAACCAGATTAATAAAATCTGGTGGGGGAAGAAAAAGCATTTTAAATACAGAGGAGCAAATCATTTTAACATTATATTATTTACAGAATCATCCTACTTTTGAAATTTTAGGTATTACTTTTAATGTGTCGGAATCCACAGCTAATAATATTTTTCATTATTGGATAGATATCTTGAATAAAATCTTACCTAGCAGCTTATTAGAACAAGTAAAAAAAAATCCAAGTGACAAGCAATGGGTCAAGGAAATTTCAACAGAATTCGAATTACTTGTGGATAGCTGTGAGCAGGATAGAGAAAGACCTTCAGAT
>JBFRWF010000066.1:0-28095 GCA_051439465.1 Xenococcaceae cyanobacterium
CAATATCCTGCATTTTGTACTGCGCTTGCCATCCTAACTTTTCTCTAGCTTTGGCTGGGTTTCCCCGACTAATTGCCAGATCAGTTGGTCGCAAGAGGCTAGCATCGATTACCACATGCTCATGCCAATGTTAGATTTAATTAAGGGGCGCGATCGCCAACAGATAGTTAACCCGGATTTGGTATGACTTGATATTCTTTAATTTTATGCCTAAAGTAACCGTTTGCATTCCAACTTACAATCGCATTCACCTACTTCCTGTCGCCCTTGAAAGTGTTCTTGGTCAGACAGAACAAGATTTTGAATTAATTGTATGTGATGACGGTTCTACTGATGGAACAGCTAATTTGATGGTTCAGTATCAAGACAGCAGAATTCGCTATATTCGACATGCTAAAAATATTGGCAAAAGTAACAATATGCGCTCTGGCTTTGAGGCGGCAAAGGGAAAATATTTTATTAAGTTTGATGATGATGACCGTCTAACACCAGATTTTTTGTCGCGAACCACTGTCATTTTAGAGCAAGACGACGGGATTGATTTTGTTGGCACAGATCACTGGATTATTAATATTAATGGTGTCCGGGATGAGCCAGCAACAAAGTTCAACTCTCAACACTGGGGAAGAGCGAATCTTTCTGAAGGATTAGTTGAAAATTTACTAGAAGTTGTTTTTGTCAAACAAAGCTTTCAAATAGGGGCAACCTTATTTCGCCGTCAAGCTCTGCAAGAGGTTGGATTTATGCGTCCCAATATGCAAAATTGTGAGGACAATGATTTATTGGTTCGTCTGGCACTAGCAGGAAAAAAAGGCTATTACTTGCCAGAATTACTGATGGAATATCGCTGCCATGCTGAGCAGCAGGGAACTAACCGGGCAATTATTTATTTGCAAGATAAATTGCGCTATTTGGAAAATTTCGAGTTTGAGTCGAAAAAATTGGAAAATATCAGGCGATCGCGCCTTGCTGAAAGCCAGCTAATGCTAGGGTTGCGCTTGATTGAAACAGGTGAAACCCAAAAGGGACGGCAGCTAGTGCAAGCATCCACTCAAGTATTGGGAAATTCTCCCAGAGTTACCCTTGGCTTAATTCTGTCTTACTTGCCAGTAAGTTTACGGCAATTGGCTTTCCAGGGTTTTCGTCAGATCCGCCCTAAAGATTATGTTAAGCGAGTGCGAGAAGCAGGGTAGTCCCTACAAATTAGTGGAGGTGCAGAATTGATGAGCTTTCTCAGCGATCAGGGCGACAATCAAATCTCGCCATTCTAATCGAGTAGAACTGGAGTTTAGACTAGTTCTAAATTGTAGGGTGGGCATTGCCCAGCATTCTCTCTGTGTGCGTAAGTTACAAGTTTTTGGTCGGCAATGCCCAGCCTACGGTTATTATTATCCTTCCAGTTTCCCAGTTCCCAGTTCCCAATAACAGAATTTTAACGACGGGTTCAATCCCCTGTTATAAATTCTTCCCATTCACCAGTCACTAATGCAACCTACAAGGTTGGTGTTTTCGGGACAACTCTATTGACTATTTATCGTTACTTGTAGTTGCCAAAATACTTTCTGTGAGCTTTTCGGGAACTTGCTGGAGATGGTCGTATCCCCACTTGAAGGAGCCAACTCCCATCGTCAGCGATCGCAACTCAATAATAAAGTTGTGCATCTCTGCTTGGGGCAAATAAGCCGTCACCTGATCCCAGCCTTTCCAGTCTGAGAGACCTTCATAACCGAGAATTTGCCCTCGCCGCCCACTAATAAGCTGTAGTACCTTGGAAGTAAACTCCGAAGGAGCTGAGACTGCAATGGACAGAATCGGTTCGAGCAAGGTGGGTTGGCACTTGGGCATCCCTTCAGTCATAGCAATCCGCGCCGCTTGCTTAAAGGCTTGCTCAGAGCTATCAACGGAGTGGTAAGAACCATCGGTGAGGGTGACATCTATATCCACCACCGGGAAACCCAAAGGACCGTGTTGGAGATACTCCCGCACGCCTATTTCTACCCCTGGGATGTACTGCTTCGGGACAACACCGCCGACAATGGTTTCATGGAAATGAAAGCCTTCCCCTTGTGACAAGGGTTTAATGTCTAAGTATACATCCCCAAAGGCTCCGTGACCGCCGGTTTGGTGTTTATAGCGACCGTGGGAAGTGGTGGATTGCCGAATGGTTTCCTTATAGGGCACTTGCGGTAAATTGGTAGTCATGGGCAAGTTATACTTGCGGCGCAGTCGGTCTAGGGTAACCCGCAGATGAATTTCACCCTGTCCCCAAAGGATTACTTCTTTGGTGTCCCCATGTTGCTCCCAACTCAGAGAGGGATCTTCTTCGAGCAGTTTGCCGATGGCACCGCTGAGTTTGACTTCATCTTTGCGATTTTCTGGGGCGATCGCCAAGGCATAGACTGGTTCGAGTTGTTCCGCTTTCGGTAATTCTTTGACGTTCTTATTGGAATTAGTTAGGGTATCACCGGTTTGAATGCCTTCTAAACGACCAATGGCGACAATATCCCCCACTGATGCCTGGGAGACGGACTGTTGTTGCTGACCCATCATCCGATAGATACCGCCAGCACGGACACCATTGAGCACCATGCCATCGGTGAGCTGACCTTGCCACACCCTGACCAGGGAGAGTCGGCCTCCTTGGGGGGTGAAATAGGTTTTGAGCACTTGTACAAGTGTATCACCTTCAGCTTTTGGTTTCAGTCCGCGACGCTCAGAAGTGATGGTTGGGGCGGGAGCTTCCTTAACTAAAGCATCCAACAGGGGTCGAACGCCGTAATCTTCCTCGGCGATGCCCATAAATACGGGTACAATCCGGTCTGCACTTAAATCTTTTTTCAGGTCTTGGAGAATTTCTTCTTGGGGGGGTTCGATTTCTTCGATCAGTTCTTCTAAGAGGTGGTCGTCAAAGTCGGCTAAGGTTTCGAGCATTTCATTCCGTGCTACCTTTTCCTCTTCTTTAAGGCGATCGGGAAGGGGAACTGGATCGGCGGGGTTGCCCTTGTGGTAATGATAGGCTTGCTCACTGACTAGGTCGATGTAGCCGACTAGATCTGGTCCTTGACGAATGGGATATTGGTGGGGAACTAAAGGACGGCTGGAAACATCTTTCAGAGCATGGAGAACATCCATATAGCCGTCTTTGGACCGATCCATCTTGTTGATGAATACCAGGTGAGGGATTTCCCAATCGTCGAGGAATTTGAACAGAGGAGCGAGGGTTAAAACGCGATCGATGACTGATTCGCAGACTACTATAGCTGCCCCTGCACCCACTAAGACGTTGTAGGTTTCTTGGGCAAACTCAATGGAACCGGGACAGTCGAGAAAGGTGAAGTTGATGTCTTCGTACTCAGTGCTAGCAGCGGATACTTCGACGCTCATCTGGCGCTCCCGTGCCTCCGCTGAACTATCGCCGACGGTGTTGCCTTCTTTGATGCTACCTTTGCGAGAGATCGCCTCTGTGACGAATAATAAACTTTCGAGTAAAGTCGTTTTACCACTGGAATAGGGTCCGACAATGGCCACATTACGAGTGTTTTCAAGGACTTTTTGGTTCATGATTGACCCCCAAGAGTAAAAATTTTTCTTACTGAGCGACACCGTTTATACCCAGGGCTGATTCCCTAACAACAGTGCCAATCACCATGAAAATCACGCTCAAAATAATTTTCTCTGTTTGTGAGAGTAACTTATTATGGTGTCCATGATACAAAAGTTGCAATCTCTTGTAAGGCAAACTTGATAAAAAGTAAATTTACATAAACAAACATGAATAAGTAATAAAATTGATTAAGGATATCCATCTCCTCACTTACCTTTGGCGATACACCCGGACGCGCTTATTGGGATCTTGTTTTTTGAGCCAGGACAAAAATTTCTCCATTCTCGGTTCATCCTTGAGTTTGTCTATGGTGTTCAGGTGTTGCCCTAACTGGGTGTTGTCAAAGAGGGTATGTATCTGTCGATGACAGGCGGAGCAAATATTAATAGTAGAGCCTCTCTCAGCTTGTTTTCGTTTCACGGTTTGTCGGGGAATCAAATGATGCACTGTCAAGCGCTCCATCTCCCTATCACATAATTCACATTTCATGATCACAAAACGATTAGAAGTAGAGGGTCTAGCCAAAAAAGGTGATAAAAATATAGCTCAAGCTTATCGATAGTTAGCTCATAGTTTAGCTTACTCCAAGCCCTAGGCGTACACAGAGCAGACTGCGCGTTTACCGGCTATCCACTTAAGTCGAGACAGTAATCAAAAGGCAATTCCCTATTCCCTGTTGCCTGTTGCCTGTTGCCTGTTGCCTATTCCCTATTCCCTACTTTTGCCTTTTGCCTTTTGCCTTTTGCCTTTGAGCAAAGCGAGTCCCTGTTCCCTGTTCCCTGTAATGATTGAACCCTTTTCTCCCTACCTCTGTCTAAACAGGAACAGGTGAACAAACTGGTGAGGGAGATGGCAAAGGTATTGGCTGATGACCAAGCTGGTGTTACAGACAAGGAACTGGTTCTACGGTGCCAGCAGGGAGATCGCGCCTCCTTCCGTCAATTGTACCGACGTTATCAGCAGCGCGTGAGGTCAACCCTCTACCAACTGTGTGGTATCCAGATGCTAGATGATTTGGTACAAGAGGTCTTCCTCAGAGCTTGGACAGGATTGCCCAAACTGCGGCAAGCATCTCATTTTTCCACCTGGATCTATCGCATTAGCTGGAATGTGGCAACCGATCAACGACGACAGTTTGCCAAGCGCCAACAAGAGCGGGATTGCTACGGGATCTCGAACAGATCGTCAGCCGAAGATGATCGAACCCTGAACAACACTCTCTCACGACCCCAGGATTCTCCTGATTTAATGGAGTTGCACTACCAAGACTTAGTCCAGCGGGGATTGCAAACTCTCAGCCTTGAGCATCGCATTGTCCTGGTGTTGCATGACTTGGAGGATGTCCCGCAAAAGGAGGTGGCGAAAATTTTGAAGATACCTGTAGGTACAGTGAAATCTCGCCTTTTTTATGCTCGGAGTGCTATACGGAAATTTCTCCAGCAACAAGGAGCATCATTATGACTAAGTTCCCTAATGAGGACGAAAAATTAGTTGCATTTCTACGGCAACATCGCCCAGTTCCTCCCCCAGCGGCGGCTAATTTTGAGGAGCAGTTGATGATGGAACTTGTCCAAAGGCAACCCATCCCGTCTCAGGGAAAGCGTTATCCCTTTCTCTGGGCTGTTTTTAGCGCTATAGCAGCAGGTCTTTTGCTTACCTGGGGTGGCTATCGTTTGCTGAATCATTCACCCCAGATAGCCGCTGATACTGATGAACTGGAAACCTTTCTGGTAAATAACTGGAATGCTGCTATCGGCGAGACATCCTTTGAATCCCAAACTTACAGTTCTGAAGCTGATTGGCTACTACTCGCCGATCCGGAGACAGATTCTGTATTTTCTAATCCTTAACCCACTCATACAAAAGAGGTAATTACCATGTTACTCCGTCGAATTTCTCTTCTAGCAGCTGTTATTGTCCTTTCTCTTAGCAGCATTGCTGCTTTAGCCGATCCTCTTCCTAATTCCAATACTCGTCTTAATAATCCTTTAGATCAACCTCTAGCACAAGCTCCAACGGGGGCAAGGCGAAGGGGACAAGGATTTGATAAAGAGCGGTTTATGGAGCAACTCAACCTCACCGAAGATCAAAGGCAGAAAATACAAGAGATTCGCCAGAAATACCAAGGGGAAATTGACCAACGCCGGGAAACCCTGCATGCAGCGCATCAAGAGTTAGGTGATATGATGGCGGGGACTGACTCTGCCGATGCAATTCGTACTAAACATCAGGAAGTCATCAAGTTACGCCAGGAGCTGGGTAATTTACGGTTTGAAAGTATGTTGGAAATACGAGAAGTGCTGACTCCAGAGCAACGCAACCAGTTTGCACAAATGATGCGGCAACATCGGGAAAACTGGCGCAATCGTGCTCGTAATCGTGGCAATAGAGGCAGGTTTCAGCCTTAAATTTTCAATTACCGAAAAGTCTATCTATTTCCGGGGATTTAGAGAAACACTATAACTTAGCGCAACCAACTGGTGATTTGATGCCTCACCATTGAAAACAAGCTGGACGACGTTATATAGCTGTTTCCAACCAATCAAATATTCGGTCCAACTGCTCCAAACTAATCAACCCATACTGCCAGAGAATGATGGGAAATTGGTTTGGATTGGGAAATTGGTTTGGGACTGGTTGACCAATTCGTAAAGCCAAGGCTATAGATTCAGTCGGAATTGCTAACTCGGATTGTAAAAAGTCAATTAATTTAGTGGGCATCATCTTACTTAACTTGATTGAGAATGGGGTTGAAACTAAGTCCAGCTTGCTACTTCAACTCGGAATAAATTACCGAAGTTTAGGATTTTAAGACCGAAGTTTAGGATCTTAAGAAAGAAGTTAAGGGAGAAAGCGATCGCTCTCTATCAGGAGAGCACTTCCCATACAGGCAGCAATCTTTATAAATTACTATTGCTCCAATTTGGGGTGTTTTCAGGTTAACGTGAGCCCTTGGAGCTTTACCTCCTTCTTACGGCTCACCCAGTTGGGTGAAAACAAGTATTAAATTTAGTTAAGGGAGATGATGCCAGTCCTGAGCGATCGAGGGCTCAACAGCTTTCTCATCAGACTCTTATTTAACTCTCAGTCACCAGTCAGAAAGAGAGTAAATAATTGTAGTAATCGAAGCCAAAGCTCCTGGTGCAAACTAGAGGAATTCCCGGTATCTTGCCGGGTTTTTTTGTTCAAAGCGATCGGTTAGAGGAAAGCTCACCTTTGCTCTTTTGAGGCAAACTTAAATTAGAATTGAGGGTGCTGAATCAGTCCAAAATCCCTGAGTGCGATCGCCCTTTAGGGCGCTGCGCTTCGCGCAATCCCATGAGTGTTAGGTGAAAAAGAATGATATGGATGCTGATGAACTTCTGAGACGATATGCAAAGGGGGAGCAGGATTTTCGTCAGGTAGAGCTGTCTTCAGCAAACCTGAAGGGAGCGAGGCTGTGGGAAATCAACTTAAGTGAAGCCAACCTGAGTAGAGTAACATTAGTAGAAGCGAACCTGAGCGGGGTAAACCTAAAGAAAGCGGATCTGAGTCAAGCTTCTCTGGGGAAGGCGAAGCTGAGTGGGGCAATCTTTATTAGGGCAAACCTACAGGGAGCTTCCTTGAATAAGGCAGATCTAGTTTGGGCATCCCTGATTGAAGCAGACTTGAGTGGAGCGGACTTGCATGGAGCTAATCTGGATTTAGCTGACTTGAGTGGAGCCAACCTGAGTGGAGCCAACCTGTGTGAAGCAAGCCTTCGGGGGAGCAAGCTAGAAGAGGCTAATCTGACTGAAGCAGATCTCAGTAGAGCAAACCTCACTAAGACAAACTTAACTAAAGCGAACCTAAATAAAGCCAATCTGACTAAGGCAAATCTGACTGCGACAACAATGCCTGATGGCACAATTCACGAATAGCGAAGTTGGAGCAAAACTCCAGTTATTAAAGCATGTAGCTCGGAGCGATATTGATCTATCTAGATACCAGCGTCATTGTTACCTTCTAAACTTACCCACTATTTTCCCAGAATCTTTAGAATTAAAATAGACAAAGTAGCAAAATTAAAGTCAAAACGCCTATCGATACCATCTACGGAAACTTACAAGGTCTTAAGTCCAGCCAGTTGAAACAGCTACAACGGCTGTATCATCAACGCTTACCGGGCGATCGCCTGACCACGCCTGAGTTTGCCCAACGGCTGGCAGCAATTAGCACGGAAATTGACCAACCTGTCTGTGCCTACATTAACCGCCGGGGACGAGTAATTCGGGTAGGAGTTGGCACCCCTGGCCAAACCCAAATTCCTCCCCTCGAACTCCCCCGCTACGGTGCAGAACGCCTCTGCGGGATTCGCTGCATCGCCACTAAACTTAAACCGGAACCGCCCAAAGAATCCAGCTTAACTGCAATGGTGATTCAACGACTGGATGCCTTAGTACTTCTTACCCTCACTGGGACTGGATTTCAGCGACGGGGTGGCGGTGCAACTGGCTATGTCAAAGAAGCCTACATGGCGCATCTGATTCCCCAACCAGACCCCAATCTGGAAGACCGACCCTATTGGACAGTTTCCCTTCCCCTGAGTCTAGACGTTCTCACTAAGCAGGATTTTCTTGACCTAGTAGAAGGACTCGAAGCCGAATTTCGCCGGGAATACGTTGCGCAACAGGTAGATGCTGACCAAGATCGCGTGCTGGTGGTAGGTTTAATGACCGATAATATGACTCAGCAGCAATTTGAGGATGGTTTGGCGGAACTGGCGCGGCTAGTGGATACTGCTGGAGGCGAGGTATTATATACCATTAAACAGAAGCGTCCCCATCCCCATCCCCAAACTGTAGTCGGTACTGGTAAAGTGCACGAAATTGCCCTCAAGGTTCAAACCCTGGGCGCTAACCTAGTCGCCTTTGACCGCGACCTCTCCCCTGCCCAAGTGCGGAATCTCGAAACCCAAATCGGTGTCCGAGTGGTAGACCGCACCGAGGTGATTTTAGATATTTTTGCCCAACGCGCCCGATCCGGTGCCGGGAAATTGCAGGTGGAGCTGGCACAACTAGAATATATGCTGCCCCGCCTCACTGGTCGGGGTCAAGCCATGTCCCGCTTAGGCGGTGGTATTGGTACAAGAGGACCTGGAGAAACGAAACTGGAAACTGAACGCCGTGCCATTCAGCGTCGTATAGCACGATTGCAGCGAGAAGTCAACCAACTGCAAGCCCACCGTTCTCGTTTGCGTCAACAGCGTCAAAAGCAAGAAGTACCCACAGTTGCCATTGTCGGTTATACCAATGCGGGCAAGTCTACTCTAATCAACGCCCTGACTAATGCGGAGATCTACACTGCTGACCAACTTTTTGCCACTCTCGACCCTACAACGCGCCGCCTATCCATCAATCATGCAATCACAGGGGAGTCCATAACAATTCTCCTTACCGATACGGTGGGGTTTATTCAAGAACTTCCCCCACCCCTAGTTGACGCCTTCCGCGCTACTTTAGAAGAAGTTACAGAAGCAGACGCGCTGCTTCATGTGGTGGACTTATCTCATCGAGCATGGCAAAGTCAAATTCGTTCAGTGATGAACATTTTGTCAGAAATGCCAGTGACACCGGGTCCAGTGCTGATTGCTTTTAATAAGATCGATCTAGTGGATAGTGAAACTCTGGCACAAGCGAAAGAAGAATTTCCCTTGGCTGTGTTTATTTCCGCAAGGGGACGCCTTGGATTGGAAACTTTACGGCAAAAATTGGCTGAGTTAGTCTATTATTCTATTGCTTGATGATAATCAGTACATAAGTTAGCTTAATTTGGTGTTCGCTGAGAATCTGTCTTCTTTTCATATAAAGGAGCAGGGGTTTCTTTAATTCTTTCAGCAATGGGTGTAACTCTGGCGACTACCCCAATTAAGTACTGGTAGTCTGGCACAGGAGCGTTGGGGATATAGCCTGCGTCCGCAGCGATCGCCGGAGAAACATTAGCCAGCGCCTTGCGGATTTGCTCCTGTTGGTTTCTCTCCACCGTTGGTGCGACTAAAATTGCCCCACGAGGAACATTATGGGAATCTGTGTCAAGAATGCGAAACTGCGCATAAGGAAAATCTGAGCGGTAGCGATTGAATTCTGCTAAGGACAAAGCTCCAGCGACTACCTCTTGCAAAGCAATCCATTCTAGAATTGTTTTGGGGGTGGGAGCAAAACGGACTGCACTAAGAGTCAGACCATAGAGATTGTAGATTGGTAAATAATACCCCGTAGCCGAACCTGGCTGACCCAGAGCGATCGCTTTTCCTGCCAGTTCAGGCAATTCTGTAATCGGACTTTCTTTGAGTACCACTATTACTGAGCGTGTCTTTTGCAATCCTTCCAGTGGGAAAATTGGTAAATACTGTGACTGGGAAATAGCGATCGCTGCCAACCCAGGAGGTGCAAATACCAAATCCCAATCTTGACGGTTAATCTGTTGGAGAGCCTTGAGTTCGTTATAGGTTGGTTCCAGTTCGATAATGCTATTGAGTTCAGCACCTAGGTATTCTTTCAGAGCGGAGTATTGCTCAATGGAGCGATCGCTTTCGCCGAAACTTACCACTCCCAGACTTAATTTCCCTGTGGGAGGACTAGGTGGGTTACACCCTGTGAAAAATATTAGAAGCAGGAACAGAAATATACGCCGTGAAAACATACTTAAGAATAGTTTAGAAGAATCACTTAAACACTTTAAGTTTAGTTTAGTTTACAATTTTGGGCGCAAATTATTAATGAGTATCAAGGGGTTAAGAAATGTTAAGTAATTTGAAGCTGGGAACGAAACTCAATTCGCTCTTGCTGTTAATTTTCTTAGTGGTAGTCGCCATCAGTGGTTTATCCTTGTCTATCATCTTTGAACGCAAGGCTGAACAGATAGTAGCTGATCAAGCTTATATTATGATGGAAACAATGAATTCTGTTCGTAACTATACTCTTACTCAAATCACTCCGGAGTTAGCACCTAGATTAGATACAGAGGAACAGTTTTTACCACAAACAGTGCCTGGTTATTCGGCGCGTGAAGTCTTTGAAGGAT
Organism: Xenococcaceae cyanobacterium; assembly: GCA_051439465.1. Taxonomy (GTDB): domain Bacteria; phylum Cyanobacteriota; class Cyanobacteriia; order Cyanobacteriales; family JBFRWF01; genus JBFRWF01. The sequence goes on from JBFRWF010000066.1 coordinate 10,646, forward strand.
TAAGAAAAAGTAATCAATATAGTGATTTTTTCTATAAAGAAGCTACCTTAAATCCCACCAACTTAAGAGATAAAGCCGATCGGTTTGAAGCTACTATAGTTAAGGGGTTTCAGGAGCAAGCAGAGCAAAAAGAGAAAACAGGCTTTCGTTCCTTTCCTAGTGGAAATATTTTTTATATTGCCCGTCCAATTTCTATTTCTAAGGAAAGCTGTTTAAAATGTCACAGTACGCCGGATGTGGCTCCGAAGAGTCAGATTGCTACCTACGGGGATAAAAACGGTTTTGGTTGGAAGCTAAATGAGATTGTCGGAGCCCAAATTATCTCAGTACCAGCTAGTAAAGTATTTAGTGCTGCTCGGCGTTCACAATTATTAGTAATTGGGATACTCGCGGGAGGTCTTCTCTTAGCAATTGTGCTGATTAATTTTTTCCTCAAATTCACTGTTACTAACCCTCTGAACCAGATGGCTAAATTAGCCAAACAAGTAAGTACTGGCAATATGACTGGAGAATTTAAGCATCAAGCAAATGACGAAATCGGGATACTAGCAGCTTCTCTTAACCGGATGAAAGTCAGCCTAGAAATGGCGATGAATATGCTAAGCTCAGACCCAGACTCAGACTCAGAATAGGAGGGACAGGGAATAGGGAATAGGGAATAATTAGCAATCATTTTAGTAAACGCTGCTGAAACTCTAGCGCCTGTTTCTGGTTAGGAATTTTTTTAGCTAAAGCTTCTACGAATTCCGTTCTTGAAATGCCTGTATTTTTGCTGAGAGTACGCTTGCAGACAATGGCAGCCATTGGACCAATTAATTCAGCTAGTTCCTGTTGACAGCGAGAGATAAAACCTTGCTCCAGGTGGGATTCAGTTGGCACTGGTGTAGAGGAAGCTGAGCCTGTGGGAACAGCTATTGACCCTCTGGGGGAAGTTGAGGGTGGAACATACTGCACAGCTTCAGTATCTCCTGTTTCAGGAAGATTCGTTGGTACTATAGACTGGGAACTTGCCTGGGGATATAAAGCGCGGTTAATTTCTGCTAGCTGTTGCAAAATTATCTGAGCAGTTTGAGGACGCTGATTGGGTAAATGTGCCATCAGGCGATCGAGAAAATCGGCAAATTGAGGTGATATATTAGGGACAGCCTCACGCCAGTGCAACTGGTTAGTATAGGGATCGTGAAATTGACTGGGATGTTTGCCAGTTAGTAAAAAAACAAAAGTGCGCCCTAAGGCAAAGAAATCAGATTGGGGCAAAGCCTGACCATTTATTTGCTCTAGTGGAGTATAACCAGCAGAAATTACCCCTGTCACCTCACCTGCCGATTGTTTTGCCATGAAGGTTGGCGTCATTTCCCGTACAGTCCCAAAATCAATCAAAACTAGCTGCCCATTTGCCCGGAGCATAATATTAGAGGGTTTGATATCCCGATGAAAAAAGTTTTGCTTGTGTACCTCCTTTAGAATAGTGGCTACTTGAACCAACCATTGAATCGCACGTTTCTGCTTGATGACCCTACCCCGTTTCTGGATGTATTGCTGTAAATCTAGCCCCTCGATTTTCTCCATTACCAGACAGTGCAACGGCTCTTTCCCATTGTGGGGGAAAAAAGTGAAATAGGCATCTGGTTCGACTCTAGGAATGCCGGGATGATTTAACTGTGCGAGGACTTGTGCTTCTCGTTGGAATAGTTCTATATACTTAAAGTCATTTTGAATCAAGACTTTTAGGACTTTGATAGAACCATCGTAATCGCTGACTTCATATGTTCTCCCAAACCCACCAGTTCCTAGCTGGCGCGTTACCCGATAGCGGCCCTCCAATAATAGCTCAGAACCACAACTCTGACAGAATAGCTCGGTGTTAAGATTTTGAGGGTTTAGGCAGCTGGGATTAATGCAAATGCTCATCATATCTAACCATTCAGCTTCTTGCCTTGTGTCCGTAATCTTACAGAGTCAGCATGGGAAGGTAAACCTTCGGCTTGAGCGAGAATCTGAATGGTACTCGATATTTTTTTCAGTGCTAGGGGAGAGTATTGAATCAGACTGGAATGTTTCATGAATGTTTCTACACCCAAGGCGGAGGCATAGCGGGCAGCTCCGGAAGTTGGTAGGGTATGATTGGGACCTGCCAAGTAATCTCCTACCGCTTTTGGGGTAGAATTACCCAAGAAAATTGCGCCAGCGTGGCGAATATGCTCCAGCATTGCCCAGGGATCGGCAACTTCTAGCTCTAGGTGTTCGGGAGCAAATAGGTTGGAGAGTTCGGCAGCAGATTCTAAGGAATCGACGAGAACAATTAAACCGTAGTGAGCGATCGCTTTTTCGGTGAGAATCCGTCGTGGATGGTTTTGCAGTTGTTGCTGTACTTCCTGTTGGACTTTTTCTGCTAGGGAGACATCTGTGGTTAACAGGATCGCCGCTGAGAAAGGGTCATGTTCTGCCTGTGCTAACATATCCGCAGCTACATGTACGGGATTTGCCTCGCTATCGGCAATAATCAGCACTTCCTCCGGACCCGCCAGGGAATCGATGCCCACAGTACCATAAACCATTTTTTTGGCAAGGGTGACATAGATGTTTCCTGCTCCGGCTATCGCGTCAACTTTAGGAATCGTTTCCGTGCCATAAGCCAAAGCCGCGATCGCCTGAGCCCCACCGACTCTGTAAATCTCCTCAACCCCCGCTTCCTGAGCAGCCACCAAGACCGCTGGATTAATTTTTTGCTCTGGTCCTGGGGGTGTCACCATGACAATCCGAGGAACATTGGCAACTTTTGCTGGGATAGCATTCATCAAGACGATACTGGGATAAGATCCCCTACCACCTCTAATGTATAATCCTGCCCGGTCTACTGGGGTATAGCGTTTGCCCAAAACTACATCATCGTCGTCAAATTGTACCCACGATTTGGGAACACGCTGTCGGTGAAATGCTTCTATTTTTCGACAGGCTAGCCCAATAGCATCGAGTAACTCAGGAGAAATCTGTTGATAAGCAGCATCAAGTTCCGAGCCGCTAACCCGCAGCTGTTGAAGACTAAGGGTTTGCTGATCGAACTTTTCCGTATAGTCCAGGAGCGCTTGATTGCCCTGGCACTTTACTGTTTCTAGGATTTCCCTAACCCTTGCTTCTCTGAGTCGAATCTGGTCGTCGTGAGTGCGATCGCCGATTCGCCGCAGTTCAGTTTTTGCCTCAGCCTGCTGAGTTATGATTCGCAGCATGGAGTCAGAATGCCCATTTTAGCTACTACCCGCTGTGAGTTAAGTTGGGCAAGTACCTTCAGCAATGAAGCCGAGATCGTTGCTTTTACCAAAACTCACTCCTCTAGCTTAACTGGATTTTTTACTGGTCGTGCTAATCAGGACAAAGATTATGGGGAATCTGGTTTTACTGCGATGGTCAGCTGCTAGTCTAGACTAGGCTAGACTAGGCTAGTGAGGCTTGTATCCCAAAATTTCCTTGGTCACTGACTAACTGTCCCAATCACGGTGATAATTGTTATAATAGAAAATCCGATCATGCGATCGATTCAACAAAAGCAACTTTTTCTCGAGACAACTGTGGCTAATAACAAGTCTGCCTGTAAGCGTATAAAAATAGCGGAGCGCAACCGACTGCGTAACAAAGCTTATAAGTCAGCGGTGAAAACCCTGATAAAAAAGTACTTTAACACTGTAGACAGCTATACCGCTAATCCCAGTCCAGAAACAATGGAGGCGATGCAGAAGATAATGTCAGCGGCTTACAGTAAGATTGATAAAGCGGTTAAGCGCCGAGTACTGCACCCCAACAACGGTGCGCGAAAGAAATCCCGTCTCGCCAAAGCCCTCCAACGGGTAACAGCAGCTTCCTAATAGTTAGCCTGACGGCCGCATACAGCCCCGCTAGTGCCGCTACGCGGAAGTCAAAAGGCATCTGCGTTAGCAGCGACGTAGTCTAAAGGCTTGCATGCAAAAGTATTGATTAATAAGGCTTTGATGATTTTGTCACTGGCGGGTTATTTCCACCGCGCTGCACTAGTTCCTTCGGGCAGAGTCGGGAGCGTGGAGATTGTAAGTTGAAAACGAAGCAAAAAAAATGACATAATACAACCATAATCAGTGACAGCTCCGCACACTGAGCCGAATCTCAGATTCGGGTACAGTGTAGGCTTCTTCGGGAAGCCTCTGTCATTAGCCTTAGTGTCTCGTTACTTTAGCTAAGCCCTCGACGTTCTTTATTTAAAATTAATAAGGACGAGCGCTTAGTCAAAGATTGCCAGCAGGAGCGCTCCTGCCTGTAAGCCAGTGAAAAGCGCCTCTGAGACAGCCGGGGACTGGACAAGTGCGATGAGCTGGAAGTAGAGAACAAAGAGAATTTCCCCATCAAAAACGACACATTTACAGCCGTGGGAGGCACGATGGTACTGTCTGTGGAGGAAGGAGCGGTTAAGACGAAGCAGTAAGTGAACAGAGGGAGAAACTTCAACAGATCGCGTCCAGAAGTCTCCCACTATACAGTAGGCTCAGCCTTCTCGTAGGGCGAAAGCCCTTCTCGAAGAGTAGGGTAGGTTAGTGATCAGAGGAATGGACGCTCCCTTCACAAGTAAAAAGTAAAAAGTAAAAAGTAAAAACAAATACCTTCTTTGTAGGGATTGATCATTACCACTAGACGTTAGCCAAAAGGGCAGCTAAGAGCGGCAAATGCAGTTAATCGATACCCATGTTCATATCAACTTTGATGATTTTCAGGAGGATTTAAGCTCATTGCAAAACCGTTGGCGCTCTGCAGGAGTAGCCCATCTGGTTCATTCTTGCGTTAATCCGGAAGAGTTTGAGAGCATTCAAGCTTTAGCGGATCGTTTCGGAGAACTATCTTTTGCAGTTGGTTTACATCCTCTAGATGCACAGGAGTGGACAGCCTCCACAGCTAACCAGATTCTATCTGGAGCTAGTTCAGATCGGCGGGTAGTGGCGATTGGGGAAATGGGACTGGATTTTTATAAGGCGGAGAATCATCTGGCACAAAGGAAGGTTTTGTGGGCGCAACTGGAGATTGCCAAGAAACTGGATAAACCCGTGATTATCCACTGTCGAGATGCAGCCGTCCCCTTGCGAGAGCTTCTCGAAGATTTCTGGGTTCAAAATGGACCAGTACAGGGGGTAATGCACTGTTGGGGCGGAAACTCCCAGATGACCCAATGGTTTTTGGATCTGGGCTTTTACATCAGTTTTAGCGGTATAGTAACCTTTAAAAATGCCAAGCAAGTTCAAGCTTCTGCTCTTTTGGTGCCGAGCGATCGCCTGCTGATTGAAACTGATTGTCCTTTTCTGGCTCCTGTACCCAAGCGAGGCAAAAGAAATGAACCTGCCTATGTTCGCTATGTGGCTGAGTACCTGGCTCGCTTGCGCTCTGTTTCTTTAGAAACCCTAGCAGAGCAAACTACCTCTAATGCCTGCCAACTGTTTGGTCTGTCCCTGGCTGAAAACTCTGTGGCCACAGCTGACTTATGATCGCATCCGAGGGAAGCTGCCTCTAAAGGAGGGGGAGCTTTGGGATAACTGATAACTGATAATTGTTAATTGACCGACCGGGGATAACATGAGCAATCTAACCTACAATCTGCTACCAGATCTGATTGAAATTCAACGCTCGAGCTTCCGCCGATTCCTATCGGAAGGGTTGATAGAAGAACTCAACAGCTTCTCGCCTATCACGGACTATACGGGGAAGATGGAGCTGCACTTCATGGGAGCTGATTACAAACTCAAGGAGCCTAAATACAATGTAGATGAAGCTAAGCGCCGAGACAGTACCTACGCAGTGCAAATGTATGTGCCTACGCGCCTGCTCAATAAGGAAACTGGCATAATTAAAGAGATGCAAGTGTTCATTGGGGATCTTCCCCTGATGACCGATCGGGGGACTTTCATCATCAACGGTGCGGAACGGGTAATTGTTAACCAAATCGTGCGCTCCCCTGGTGTTTATTACAAGGCGGAAACGGACAAAAACGGACGCCGCACTTACTCGGCTTCGTTAATTCCGAATCGAGGGGCATGGCTCAAATTTGAGACGGATAAAAATGGTCTGGTTTGGGTGCGTATCGACAAGACGCGCAAGCTCTCGGCTCAAGTCCTGCTTAAAGCGATTGGACTGTCGGATAATGAAATTATGGATGCTCTGCGCCACCCGGATTATTACGAAAAAACTCTAGAGAAAGAGGGCAATCCCAGCTCTTCGGAAGCCCTTCTGGAGCTGTACCGCAAACTCCGTCCGGGAGAACCGCCTACGGTGACGGGGGGACAGCAGCTGTTGTACTCTCGTTTCTTCGATGGCAAGCGCTACGATCTGGGACGAGTTGGTCGCTATAAGGTGAATAAGAAGCTGCGGCTGAATGTGCCTGATAATATCCGGGTACTGACTCCTACAGATATCATAACGGCGATCGACTACCTGATTAACTTGGAATTCGATATTGGCAGCACGGACGATATTGACCACTTGGGGAATCGCCGGGTGCGCTCGGTGGGGGAATTGCTGCAAAATCAAGTGCGGGTGGGACTCAATCGCTTGGAGCGGATCATCCGGGAGCGCATGACTGTGAGCGAGGCGGATACTCTTACTCCGGCTTCTCTGGTGAACCCAAAACCTCTGGTGGCGGCTATTAAGGAGTTTTTTGGCTCTTCTCAGCTTTCTCAGTTTATGGATCAGACTAATCCTCTGGCAGAGTTGACGCACAAGCGCCGTCTGTCTGCTTTAGGACCGGGGGGATTGACGAGGGAACGGGCTGGTTTTGCGGTGCGGGATATCCACCCTTCTCACTATGGTCGGATCTGTCCGGTGGAAACTCCGGAGGGTCCAAATGCAGGGTTGATTGGCTCTCTGGCTACTTATGCTCGGGTGAATCAATATGGTTTCATTGAAACTCCCTATTACCGGGTGGAAAATGGAAGGGTACTAAAGGATACGTCGCCAGTTTATCTGAGTGCTGATGAGGAGAATGACCTGCGGGTTGCTCCGGGAGATGTGCCCCAAGATGCTGAGGGGAATATCCTAGGGGATACGGTTCCAGTGCGCTACCGCCAGGAGTTTTCGACTACGACTCCGTCTCAGGTGGACTATGTTGCTGTATCGCCGATGCAGATTGTCTCGGTGGCTACTTCTCTGATTCCTTTTCTGGAACATGATGATGCGAACAGGGCTCTGATGGGTTCGAATATGCAGCGGCAAGCGGTTCCGCTGTTGCGCTCGGAGCGTCCTCTGGTGGGAACTGGTTTGGAGGCTCAGGCAGCACGGGATTCGGGAATGGTAGTGGTTTCTCGTACCCATGGGGTGGTCAGTTATGTGGATGCGAATGTGGTTCGGGTGCGGGTGATGACTGGTGAGAGGGAACTGGTGACTGGGGACTGGGAAGAGACTGCAGATGCTGCCCAATCACCAATTACCGATGGCCAATCACCAATCACCGAAGAAATTGAATACCCACTGAGCAAATATCAGCGCTCGAACCAAGATACTTGTTTAAATCAGCGGCCTTTGGTATTTGTAGGAGAGGATGTGGTACCAGGTCAGGTGCTAGCGGATGGTTCTGCTTCTGAAGGGGGAGAAATTGCTCTGGGTCAGAATATTCTGGTGGCCTATATGCCTTGGGAGGGCTACAATTACGAGGATGCGATTCTGATTAGCGAGCGCTTGGTCTATGACGATGTCTATACGAGTATCCATGTGGAAAAGTATGAAATCGAAGCCCGACAGACTAAGCTGGGTCCTGAGGAAATTACCCGGGAGATTCCCAATGTGGGGGAAGATGCACTGAAAAATTTAGATGAGGGGGGGATTATCCGCCCAGGTGCCTGGGTAGAAGCAGGGGAGATTCTGGTGGGGAAGGTCACTCCTAAGGGGGAATCGGATCAGCCACCGGAGGAAAAGTTACTGCGGGCTATTTTTGGGGAAAAGGCTCGGGATGTGAGGGACAATTCTCTGCGAGTTCCGAATGGGGAGAAAGGCCGGGTGGTTGATGTGCGGGTCTTTACCCGGGAACAAGGTGATGAACTGCCTCCGGGTGCAAATATGGTGGTGCGGGTCTATGTGGCTCTGAAACGGAAGATTCAAGTGGGGGACAAGATGGCTGGACGGCACGGAAATAAGGGGATTATTTCCCGGATTCTGCCGATTGAAGATATGCCGTACTTGCCAGATGGACGACCGGTGGATATTGTCCTCAATCCTCTGGGGGTTCCGAGCAGGATGAATGTGGGTCAAGTTTTTGAATGTCTCCTGGGTTGGGCCGGGGAGAATCTGGGAGTGCGGTTCAAGGTTACACCTTTTGATGAGATGTATGGGGAAGAGGCTTCTCGCTCTACGGTGCACGGTCTCCTGAAGGAGGCGACGCGCAAACCAGGGAAGGGTTGGGTGTATGACCCGGATAACCCTGGTAAAATTCAGGTTTTTGACGGTCGCACTGGGGAACCTTTTGACCGTCCGGTGACTGTGGGGAAGGCTTATATGCTGAAGCTGGTACATTTAGTTGATGATAAGATCCACGCTCGTTCGACGGGTCCGTATTCTCTGGTGACTCAGCAACCTTTGGGTGGTAAGGCTCAACAGGGTGGTCAGCGGTTCGGCGAGATGGAGGTATGGGCGCTGGAGGCTTATGGGGCGGCCTATATTCTGCAGGAGTTGCTGACGGTGAAGTCTGATGATATGCAGGGCCGGAATGAGGCGTTGAATGCGATTGTCAAGGGTAAGCCGATTCCTCGACCGGGTACGCCGGAGTCGTTCAAGGTGCTGATGCGAGAGTTGCAGTCTCTGGGTTTGGATATTGCGGTTCACAAAGTGGACACTGCGTCGGATGGTACTAGTCGAGATGTGGAGGTGGATTTAATGGCGGATGTTGCCCGTCGCACGCCGAGCAGGCCTACTTATGAGTCTCTAACGGCTGAGGAACTCGAGGAAGAAGTTTAGATATGGTGACTGGTGACTGGTGACTGGTAACTGGTGACTGGTGACTGGTGACTGGTGATTGGTGACTGGTGACTGGGAAATACTCTAACCACCAATCACTGGGATGCTCGAAATCAAAGATTTCTGCGCGTCGGATCACTAATCACCAATCCCTAATCACCAATCACTAATCACAGGGATGCTCGAAATCAAAGATTTCTGCGCGTCGGATCACCAATCACCAATCACCAATCACTGCGATGCTCGAAATCAAAGATTTCTGCGCGTCGGATCACTAATCACCAATCACCAAGAAAGATGACATTTTACAACCAAATTATCGATAAGGGTCGCCTGAAAAAATTAATTTCCTGGGCTTTTACTAATTTTGGCTCGGCGCGATGCTCTGTTGTCTGCGATGAACTGAAGGAATTGGGCTTCCACTATGCTACTAAGGCGGGGGTGTCTATCAGTGTGGATGATCTCCAGATACCTCCTGCGAAGCGCTCCCTTATCGAGAGTGCTGAGCAAGAGATTCGAAAGACTGAACAGCGTTATTCTCGGGGGGAAATCACAGAGGTGGAGCGGTTCCAAAAGGTGATTGATACCTGGAATTTTACTTCGGAAACTCTCAAGGATGAGGTGGTGCGCAATTTTAAGGAGACAGATCCTCTCAATTCTGTCTATATGATGGCTTTTTCAGGGGCGCGGGGCAGCATGAGCCAGGTGCGCCAGTTGGTGGGAATGCGCGGTCTGATGGCGGATCCCCAGGGGGAGATTATTGATTTGCCGATTAAGACTAATTTCCGGGAAGGTCTGACGGTTACTGAATATATCATTTCTTCTTATGGGGCAAGGAAAGGTCTGGTAGATACGGCTCTGCGCACGGCGGATTCGGGTTATCTGACTCGGCGATTGGTAGATGTGTCCCAGGATGTGATTGTGCGGGAAGCGGACTGCTCTACAAGGCGGGGGATTGTGCTATCTGCTATGAAAGATGGCGATCGCACTCTGATTCCTCTGGCTGACCGCCTCATGGGACGGGTGCTGGCGCGGGATGTGGTTGACCCTGAAACTGGGGAGGTTATTGCTCGACGCAACCAGAGCATTGACGAGGCTTTGGGGCATAAGATCGCTGGGGTTGTCGAGGAGGTGATGCTACGATCGCCTCTGACTTGCGAAGCGGCTCGCTCGGTATGTCAGCACTGCTATGGCTGGAGTCTGGCCCACGGCGGGATGGTGGATAAAGGGGAGGCTGTGGGAATTATTGCGGCCCAGTCTATTGGGGAACCGGGTACCCAGCTGACTATGCGCACTTTCCACACCGGTGGCGTGTTTACTGGCGCTGTTGCGCGGCAGGTAAGGGCGGACTATAGTGGGACTGTGCGGTTGGAGGGTGTGAGTACCCGGAAAGTGCGCACCCGCCATGGGGATGAACGATTCCAAGTTGAGGTAGCTGGGAATTTGATCCTTATGCGGGCAAAGTCTCGTTCTGCTGCCTCCGAAGCCCCCATTACCTATCCCCTCACTGCTGGTTCTCTGCTGTACGTGGAGGATGGAGAGCAGGTAGAGGCGGAGCAGCTTTGTGCGGAAATAGCCTTGGCTAAGATAGGGCGCTCTACGGAAAGGATGGCTAAGGATGTTTCTTCAGATTTGGCTGGGGAGGTTCTGTTTGCTGACCTAGTACCTGAGGAGAAAATAGACCGCCAGGGGAATACTACTCGGTTCACGCCTCGGGGAGGCTTGCTCTGGGTCTTATCTGGGGAGGTGTACAATTTGCCACCGGGAGCGGAGCCGGTGGTGAAGAATGGGGATGAGGTTGAGCCGGGTACGGTTTTGGCTCTGACAAAGTTAGTATCTGCCAGCGGTGGCGTAGTGCGGCGCTCTGCGGAAAGTCGGGAGATTGAGATTATCACTGCTTCTGTTTTATTGGATCAGGCTGAGGTGGTGTTGGAAAGTACTGGCCTGAGGGAGCAGTATGTGATTCACACTGGGTCTGGCCAGCACTTTTTGCTCAAGGCGACTCCGGGTACGAAGGTGCAAAATCAGGAGGTGGTAGCTGAGTTGATTGATGAGCGCTATCGCACTACCACTGGGGGGATTGTCAAATATGCTGGTGTGGAAGTTGCTAAGGGGAGTCGCAAGCAGGGTTATGAGGTGACTCAAGGTGGGACTCTGCGGTGGATTCCTGAGGAAACCCATGAGGTGAATAAGGATATTTCTCTGTTGCTGGTGGAGGATGGTCAGTATGTGGAGGCTGGCACTGAGGTGGTTAGGGATATTTTCTGTCAGCTTTCAGGGGTGGTGGAAGTGATCCAGAAGAATGATATTCTCCGGGAGATAGCGATTAAGCCTGGGGAGTTGCACCTTGTGGGTCCAGATGTTTCTGACCCTGTGGCTTCTATCTCTGAGGGGGTAACGGTGCTTCCTGCTGTGGGGGAATTGATCGGTCCTGGCACGGAGGTTCTCCCGGGAGTGATAACAGATGACTTGTGTCAAGTGGAGTTTGTGGAAACTCCGGAAGGTCAGGCTCTCTTGCTGCGGCCAGTGGAGGAATATAAGGTGTCCCAGAGTCCGGTGACTCCTTCCCAAGATTCTATTAATCAGGAAGGAGGTCAGAAGATTCAATTGCGCTCTGTGCAGCGGCTTTTTTATAAGGATAAGGAACGGGTCAAATCGGTTGAAGGTGTCTGCCTGCTGGGAACTCAGCTTGTCTTAGAGATTGACAGCGACACTGTGGGAGCTTTGAGTGCTGATATTGAGCTAAAGCCTGATTCTGAGGATCCGGACAAAGTGCTGTTGCAGCTGGTAATTCTTGAATCTTTAGTGCTGCGCCGGGATACGGATATGGATCCATATGGGCTGGTGAGGACGAGGATACTGGTGCAGGATGGAGAGGAGATTCCTCCGAATGCTGTAGTTTCCCGCACAGAAATTCAGTGTAAGGAGAAGGGTGAAGTGCGGGGTATCCGAGAAGGAGTGGAGGCGATTCGCCGCATTCTGGTGGTGCGAGATGCTGACAGGGTGAGCATAAAAGTTGAGGGTGAGCCAATGGTGAAGGTTGGCGATCTGGTGGTAGCTGGGACTGAGATTGCACCAGGAGTTTTTTGTTCGGAATCTGGGCAAGTGGTGTCAGTTACCAGTGACCAGTTATCAGTGACCAGTGACCAAGAAAAACTGGTACCTGGGAACTGTTCACTGGTCACTTTGAGGATTGCTCGTCCCTACCGCGTATCTGCTGGAGCGGTGCTGCACATTGATGATGGGGATTTAGTGCAGCGGGGTGACAATTTGGTGCTGCTGGTGTTTGAGCGGCCGAAGACGGGGGATATTATTCAGGGTTTACCTCGGATTGAAGAGTTATTGGAAGCTCGCAAACCGAAGGAGGCTTGTATTCTCTCCCGCAAACCGGGGGTGTGCCAGGTGGAGTATTTGCCCGATGAGACGGTGGATGTGAAGGTTGTGGAAGCGGATGGCACGGTCAGTGATTATCCTCTGAGTCCGGGACAGAATGCGTTGGTTTCTGATGGTCAGCAGGTTGGTGCTGCGGAGCCACTGACGGATGGTCCGGCGAATCCCCATGAGATTTTGGAGATTTTCTTTAATTTCTATTTAGAGGAGAAGGGGGTTTATGAGGCGGCATTGATTGGACTGCAAAAGGCGCAGAATTTTTTGGTGAATCAGGTGCAGTCGGTGTATCAGTCCCAGGGGATTGATATTTCGGATAAGCATATTGAGGTGATTGTGCGCCAGATGACTTCTAAGGTGAGAGTGGATGATGGGGGTGATACGACGATGTTGCCTGGAGAGTTGGTGGAGTTGCGCCAGATTGAGCAGGTGAATGAGGCGATGGCAATTACTGGGGGGGCTCCGGCTCGCTATACGCCGGTGCTGCTGGGGATTACTAAGGCTTCGCTGAATACGGATAGCTTTATTAGTGCTGCTTCTTTCCAGGAGACGACTCGGGTGTTGACGGAGGCGGCGATTGAGGGTAAGTCTGATTGGCTGAGGGGTCTTAAGGAGAATGTGATCATTGGGCGTTTGATTCCGGCGGGGACTGGTTTCAATGCCCATGAAGATCTCGGAGGCGGGAATAATGATACTTTTGAGGATTCCCTGGAAGATAGCTATCCTTCAGTTTCGCTCAGTTCCTCTGTTTACGAGCGCGAGAGTTCAAGTTCCTATCCTGGAGAGAACCAGGTAGCAGAGCGCTCTTCATCTGGGAGTGACAGTAGTGCCTATAGTGTAAGCTTGGATTTCGATGGGATAGAGAGTGACGAGGATCCGGATCTACCGCCCTCAATGGAGGTTTTGCATAAAGATGAGGATGTGGTATTAGATGACCAGACAGCAAGGGTTTATACGGGGAGCGGGAGCGATTCTCTACCGGAAGAACAGGCAGCACCCTCTGGTTTTTCTGAATCGGGCGATTCATTAAATCAGTTTCTTGATGAGCCTTTCCAGAGAGAATGGTAGATTGTCAGGAACCTAGGTGAGATGTTTCCCCCGATCTGAGATCGGGGGAACCCCGTTTTAAAACGGGGGCTTGCAGACCACGATACCTGACCAGCCTAAGTCTTCTTGGACTGCGTTTTTTGAGTCAAGACACCTTCCCTATTTCCTATTCTCTGTTGCCTGTTGCCTGTTGCCTGTTGCCTATTCCCTGATCCGAAGTTCCCTGTTCTTTACTCCAAGTGTCCCGATATTTTTCAACTCCCATGCGCCAGATTAAATTTTTTGCGATCGCCTTCACCAGTGCTTTGATAACAGGAGTGGCAAATGCAGCTTTACTTCCCCAACACAAAAACATTGTAGAAAACTACAAAATACCTAGGGAATTGTACCAAGTCGAGAGAATCTTTATCGCCCAAAGTGACTCCTCTAAGACTGACCAATCAGCCTTAGAAGAATCAATTCTTGAGGAGATGAACCGGGCGCGGACAAATCCCGCTGTCTATGCTGATTGGCTAGAGGAAATGAGACAGTATTACGATGACAACCTGCTCAAACTTCCTGGAGAAAGCGAAATCAAAACTAAAGAAGGTATCGAGGCAGTCAATGAAGCGATTCGCTTCCTACGGAACCTCAGCCCATTACCAGCCCTCAGTCTATGCAAAGGGCTGACGATGGCAGCCAGGGATTATCTCAAAGATCGAGGAGCAACTAGCGAAGCAGGTCACTCTGATAATGATAGTAGCCAAATAGCTGAGCGAATTTGTCGCTATGGATCGGTAAAAAGTTCCTTAGGGGGAAACATAAGCTATAGCCAAAACACAGCCCAAGGCGTCGTCATGCAGTTAATCATTGATGACGGAGTTCCCGATCGCAGAAACAGAAAAAACATTTTTAACCCAGATTTCAAAATGACTGGATTTGCCTGTGGACCTCACGCCAGTCATGAGAATATGTGCGTGATTACCTATGCTGGGGAATACAAAGAGACGATTGTAGAAGAACCTGACTCTGATAATACGGTCAATTCTTCTCAACCATCTACCAATATAGAAAGTTCAGCCTCTTCGGGTCCCTCTGAAATTACGGCTGCTCCCCTGCTATTGGAACAGGGTGTTCTGGAGGAAGGTGATTCTGTGATTCCTAATGATGGGAGTCTGTACGATTCCTATACCTTACAAGGTCGTGCTTGTCAATCTTTAACAATCGCTGTAGAAAGTCAAGATTTTGATACCTATCTGGCAATCCAGGATCCTCGAGGCATTATCATCGCACAACATGACGACATTGACATCAACAAGAAGAATACCAATTCCACCCTGACAATCACTTTACCCAGTGATGGTGTTTATAACTTGATTGTCAATGCTTACGATCCTAAAGGGCGTGGTCAGTATACTTTGACAGTTCGTCAGGAGTATATTCAGCCACAAGCTGACGGAACTGATCCCCCTCAATAGTTTCCTTTTCAATTAGAATATCCACCAGCCAATCAATCACCTTGCGATTCTCCCGGATAATATTTTGTGCTTTTTCGTGGCAGTGGGCAACAATCGAGTGCACTTGAGCATCAATGCGAGCCGCTATTTTCTCAGAATATTCCGAGCGATTCATCCATTCATGGCCCAAGAATACGGGTTCATTTTGACCCTCTAGTGCTAAAGGACCCAGATCCGACATGCCAAATCGGGTCACCATCTGCCGCGCCAGATATGTCACCTTCTCCAAGTCATTACCCGCACCTGTAGTCACTTCAGCATCACCAAAAATCACTTCCTCGGCTGCTCTACCTCCCAGGGTAGCCGTTATCCTAGCCAAAAGCTGCGCTCTAGAAACTAAGCCTTGCTCTTCATCGGGGGTAAACCAAGTTAAACCTTTCGCTTGTCCCCTGGGAATCAGGGTAACTTTCTCTACAGGATCGTGAGGGGAACACAGAGTGCCAACTATAGCATGACCAATTTCGTGATAGGCAATCAGCCGCTTGCTTTTGCTATCCACTAAGGGAGTGCCTTCCATCCCAGCCACCACCCGATCTATGGAATCGTTGATTTCTAGCATGGTAATAGCCTCTTTGCGCCTTCGAGCAGTGAGAATGGCGGCTTCGTTGAGGAGGTTGGCGAGATCTGCTCCAGTGAAGCCAGGGGTGCGACGAGCGATGGTTTCTAGAGAAACTTCTGGGTCAACTTTTTTGTTGCGAGCGTGGACTTCTAAAATGCCGAGCCGGCCTTTGAAGTCAGGGGAATCTACAATTACTTGCCGATCGAAGCGCCCCGGACGCAACAGAGCAAAATCAAGAACATCGGGACGGTTGGTAGCAGCAATAATAATGATGCCAGTGTTGCCTTCAAACCCATCCATCTCGGTTAATAGCTGGTTGAGAGTCTGTTCCCTTTCATCGTTACCGCCGCCGATGCCAGCTCCCCGCTGACGACCAACTGCATCGATTTCATCGATGAAAACTAGGCAAGGAGCGTTTTCCTTGGCTTTTCTGAACAAATCTCGCACTCGCGATGCTCCCACACCGACAAACATCTCCACGAATTCGGAGCCGGAGATGCTAAAGAAGGGAACCCCTGCTTCACCGGCGATCGCTTTTGCCAACAGAGTTTTTCCCGTACCGGGAGAGCCAACAAGCAGCACGCCTTTGGGAATCTTCGCGCCAATGGCGGTAAATTTTTCCGGCTGTTTGAGGAAAGTAACAACTTCTTGCAATTCTTCTTTCGCTTCTTCAATGCCAGCAACATCCTGGAAATTGACGCCGGTTTTCGCTTCCATGTGAAATCTTGCCCGGGATTTCCCGAAGTTCATTGCTTGACCAGAAGCATTGGCAGAACGACGCAGGATCATCACCAGTCCCCCCAGTAACAAGAGCACCAAAAGTAAGTGAACGGCTACTCCTACGGCAGCAGAGTGGTCAGCAGAGCGCTTAATATTAAATTCAACGTTTTCGGGCTCAATTCTCGAGATTAGCTCTGGATACTGCTCAAACAATCTCACTTCTTTCGGAGCATCCTTTTTTCCTTGACCCACTAGAGTGACCTTCGCCTTCCGAGTCGCTGGGTCAAGTTCCACTTTTTTCACTTGTTTTTTCTCGAGCTTCTCCAGCAAGCAGCTATAGGTGATCTCGACTTCCTCCGACGAGCAGCTATCGGCGAGCTTATTATTGTCCCCATTCGCCAAGGCAGGACTTGGGAGCAAGACAGTTTGGAAAATCATCCAACTAGCGGCAAGCTGCCACAGAGTGCAAGATACTATTTTCCTCTTGCGACGCTCTGAAACTGGCTGTTTTTCCCCTGAAAGAGCACCGACGGGTTGTCTATTTTTCCATGCTTTCATCCAAGAACTTTTCTTCATAACTAATGTCATCTAAGCTGCTATCTTAACGTGACATCCTCCCACCGCTAATTGCTATCGCAATCTTGAGCTAAGCGCTCGACGTTATTTTTTTTAATTAATAAGGACGAGCGCTTAGTCAAAGCTAGCGGAGGCTTCCCAATCTCACGATTACGTATTCGGGGCCCCACGCCAGTTATCTAGACTCGTCGCCCCCGACACCTCGACTAGACTACGTCGCTGCTGACGCAGAGTGACTCCGTCGCTGCTACGCAGAGTGACTCCGTCGCTGCTACGCAGTTGACAGGCGGTTTCCGTTTCCCAGCGTCCCTGGGTACTCTCTATTCCTCGATTACATATCTCTTGAGCAGCAGCAATATCCCTATCCACTACATAACCGCACTCCGGACAATTATGAACCCTATCAGCTAAGGTTTTTCTCACCTCAATACGACAGTTAGGACAAGTTTGACTCGTTCCCCTATGGTCAACTTCCTGGAAATATTTGCCTCTTATCTGACAAACATATTTCAGAATCGACCTAAACTGACCGAATCCCGCATCTAGCGTATGTTTACCCAGGAAACCTTTAGCCATAATTCTAAAGTCGATATCTTCAACAAATATCGAGTCAGCCATGTCACAAAGCTTATGGGCAAGCTTGAAATGATAGTCCTTGCGCTTGAACGCTATATGGTTATGCTGCTTTTCTACTTTCTTTCTGGCTTTTTCAT
>JBFRWF010000067.1:0-7045 GCA_051439465.1 Xenococcaceae cyanobacterium
AATGGTGCTGGTGCACGTTATCCTGCCAACAGACTACCAACCCGTCGGCTTGCGCAGCTTGGATGAAGTTAGGGCGAAAACTCACGCTGCGCTGGTAACCGCCCACGTTGCCACGATTCTCGACATGTTGTTCACCACAGATCGCCACTGGGGCGCACCCTTGTCCGATGGTGGCGCAGGCAGTTCATTCCAATCCAATCTGCCGGATTTCGTGGAACCTCCACCTTAACGAATCAGTTTCCCCAACTTTTATCGAAAACTTGACGGTCGAAAATCCTCTGCCTGCATTGTTCTGTATGACTTTCAGCCTTTTTGTAACGGGATGACTAAGTAGGGGCGGGGTAACCCCGCCCCTACTGGAACGCAAACCTATTTTATCAAGTGCTATACTTACATTAGTAAATGTTAGTATTACATCAAGTCGAATTTCAATAATCTTAATCATCCTCAAAAAGGGTCTTGCATTAAAGTTGAACCGATAGGGCGACGGTAAAGAGTGATACTGCTTGAATCCTAATATCCAGTGGTGGAACCGCACATCGGTAGGTAGCACGTCTGTATACCGATGCCATCGGTAGCCCAAAATTCAACTCTCGTTTGTGGGTACGCCCTGACCGATGGACGATGAGTAATGAACTCATTTAAGGACATGGATGGGAAACCTAAGTCACTCTTGATACGTTCTGAGGTGACGGAACACGGTATTGCCTAAAGGACGAGAGTCCCAAGGTAACGGAGTCCTCATAGTAGTCCGAGGTGGGGAAAGCCCACTACATGGCGAAGGGGGACAGGTTGACAACATTTTAAAGAGACAGGGTGCGAGATGCACAAATTCTAAACCGAGTGAATGTTGTCAACTGGAAAGCTGACTGAGATTGAAAAACTCACGGTCAGTTTGTCGGGGAGCTGTTGGAAAAGTACCAGCATTGGTAACTCGCTGGCTGCCTACCCTGCTGCTTGTCCGGTTCAAAGGGGACGAAGGGGGAGTAATCCCCCTGACTTACCCGAAAGAGGCGCAGTAATTCCCTAAAGCAGAGGCAACTTTTGTGAAACGAATTATTGAATTTCCTTTAGAAGACGGCGAGTCGATTTTTGTAGAAGTTGAAGAAACAGAACCCGTAGACGATCGCATTGGTTTGGCAGATAACGTGGCGCAAGTCGCCAAAAACAGCTTCGAGTCGGCGATCGATAAAATTAAGCCAGTGGCAAATGCTGTAATCGGTCGGGTACGCAGTCTGAATGAACCTGCTGATGAAGTAGAAGTTAAATTTGGGCTAAAAATGAGTGCCGAAATGGGTGCAGTAATCGCCGCTGGCAATGCGGAGGTTAACTACGAAATCACCTTGAAGTGGAAGCAGAAATAGAAAGATGAGCGCCCCCTTTGAGTCATCGGTTGTTAGGATCTATGCGAAGTCGGGGAAAGTGGTTGGGGCTGGCTTCTTAGTTTCCTACAAGCTTATTCTGACTTGCGCCCATGTAGTAGACGATGCCTTGGGTATAAGCCGGAAAACGGTTCGGATGCCTACGGAAGAAGTTAGTCTTGATTTTCCCTTACTCCCCCCGGGACAGATGCTAAAAGCTAGAGTGGTTTTCTGGCGACCGGTTAATCCTAATGAGCGGGAAGAGGATATTGCTGCTTTAGAATTAGAAAATCCTCTTCCCCAAAAAGCTCAACCCGTCCTATTGATTCCATCGGACGATGTATGGGAACATCCGTTTCAAGTCGTGGGGTTTCCGAAAGGTCAGCCAAATGGTGTTTGGGCATCGGGGGTGTTACGGAAAGCAACCGCTAAGGAATGGGTGCAGCTTGAGGATGTGAATCAGACTGGTTTTCGCATAGAAGCAGGTTTTAGTGGTGCGCTGGTTTGGAACCAGAAACTTCAGCTAGTAGCGGGAATGGCAGTTTCTGCGGAACAGGAACGTACCGAAGCAAGAGCTGCTTTTATTATTCCCGCCAAGCTGCTGCTGGAAGCGTTAATTCAGGAATTTCCCGAACTCGGTGATCGCCCTTGTCCCTACCGAGGGTTGTTGACTTTCCAAGAAAAGGATGCTCAGTTCTTCTTTGGGCGGGAGGAGTTGACAAAAGAACTGGTTGCAGCAGTGCAAAACTACAAGATCGTTCCGGTGATCGGACCGTCTGGAAGCGGTAAGTCTTCGGTGGTGTTTGCCGGTTTGTTTCCTCAGTTGCGTTCTCAACCGAATTGGTTAATTGAGGATTTTCGCCCGAAAACCTATCCTTTTAATGAACTGGCGCGTGCATTGCTGCGTTTGACTGCACCAGAAGCGGAAACTAAAGAGGAGATTTCTAAGGCGATCGCCCTTGCCAAACAGTTAAAGGAGGAAGCATCGGCACTGGAAACTTTGGTCTCTTTTATTTTAGAGACTAAACCGAATGCCCGTTTGTTGTTAGTAGCCGATCAGTTTGAGGAAATTTACAAAACTAAGGATCGTCAGCGATTTCTCAAGCGATTACTAGAAGTTGTTAAGAAGACTCCCAAGCTAACGCTTCTGTTTACCATGCGAGCTGATTTCATGGAAAATGCCTTGTCTGACCCAATTTTAGCTGAGGCGTTGGATAATGATGTAAAAGTGAAGCCCATGAGTCCCCAGCAACTGCAAGAAGCCATTGAAAAGCCTGCCCGGGGGTTGGTGCAGATCGAGTCTAGGTTGACAACGCGCATTTTAGAGGATGCACTGACGGAGACTATTTCTTTTGGTTCGACTCCAGAGAGTGGCAAGGAGCAAAAGACTGAAAAGGCGGGTTATTTACCATTAGTGGAGTTTGCTTTAGAAAAACTCTGGGAAAAACAGAAAAATGGTCTGCTGACTCATCAGGCTTATGAAGAAATTGCCGGGGTAAAAGGGGCGATCACTCAACATGCCAATCAGGTGTTCAAGAAACTTAGCAAAGATGAACGGGAAAAAGCGCGGAAAATCTTTATCCAACTGGTGCATCCAGGGGAAAATAACCTGCATACGCGGCAAATAGCAACTCGCAGTCAGTTGGGAGAGGATAAGTGGAATTTGGTCACTTATTTAGCGGGTGAGGACTGTCGTCTGGTTATCACCAATCGAAACGAGGTAACAAAAGAGGAAACCGTTGAGCTAATCCATGAAGCTTTGATTCGAGAATGGCAACTCCTTGGAAATTGGATTCAGGATAACCGCGACTTTCGGATTTGGCAAGAGCAGTTACGGGTTGAGATGCGTCAATGGGCGGCAGCGACGGAAAATAAGGATGGTGAATTGTTGCCCAAAGCGCGTTTGACAAGGGCAGAATATTGGTTGCAGGAACGTGAGGATGAACTGAGCGAACTGGAAATAGAGTTTATTCGGGAGAGTGTCAAGAAGCGCGATCGCGATCGGCAACGTACTATCACCGGGCTTTTTATTGCTTTAGTGGTGACCCTAGGTCTGGCTTTAGGCGCTTGGTTGGGATGGCAAACAGCAGAGGCTGAAAAAAAACAAAAACAAGGCTTTCAAAATCGTCTGTTTGATGCCCTTGGAGTCAATTCAGAAGAACTTTTTCTGTCCAATCAAGAATTTAAGGCACTTATAGGAAGTTTACGGGCAGGAATTCTTTTGGAACAAGCTGGTGGAGCAATAGCTAATAACCAAGTGAAGGTTGTTGTTATGCTCCATCAATTAACCGTCACTGACGATTTTAGGGAGAGTAATTCCCTTATCGGGCATAACAGTTTCGTTGAAAGTCTTAGTTTTAGCCCAGACGGCGAGATAATTGTCTCAGGAGATTGGGGTGGAAAGATTATACTCTGGAATCGCGATGGTAGCCAGCGAAAAACTCTTACAGAGCATGACAGAATTGTCAACGTAAGTTTCAGCCCTGACGGCGAAAAGATCGCTTCAGCTAGCTGGGATGGAACTGTTAAACTTTGGCAGCGCGACGGTACCTTTTTACGTTCCCTCAAAGAGGGCAACGGTTCAGTCAACGCTGTAGCGTTCGGTCCAAATAGCAACTTGATCGCCTCAGCTAATGACAATACTATCGAACTTTGGGAGCTTAATGGTGGTCTGCAAAAAACACTCCCCGGGCATAGCCGTAGTATTACCAGCATTAGTTTCAGTCCCGATAGCGAGATAATCGCCTCCGCTAGCCAAGATGGAACCATCAAACTGTGGAATCGTGAAGAGGGTACTCTGAAAAAAACCCTCAGCGAGCATAAAGATTCGGTTACCAGCGTTAGTTTCAGCCCTGACGGCGAAAAGATCGCTTCAGCCAGCTTGGATGGAACTGTTAACCTCTGGGAACGTGACGGTACCTTTATCAGAACTTTTGAAGGACATAAAGATCAAATATGGGGAGTAACTTTTAGCCCTGACAGCCAGATAATTGCCTCGGCTAGTGTAGATAACACTGTCAAACTCTGGAAGCTTGACGGTAGCTTGCTAGATACCCTAACAGGGGATAGTAAAGATAGTGAAGAGAACGGGGGATTTTTGGATGTCGCTTTTAGCCCAGACGGTCAAATGATTGCCGCAGGTAGTGAAAATAGTACTGTCAAAATTTGGCAGCGCAATAACCCTTTGCAAAAGATCCTCAGAGGGCATCAGTCCCTAATTGTTAACGTGAGTTTCAGTCCTGACAGCGAAACGATTGCCTCAGCCAGTTGGGATGGAACCGTCAAACTGTGGAGGCGGGATGGTACTCCACAGGGAACGTTAGAAGGGCATAGCAAAGGTGTTGAAAGTGTGAGTTTCAGCCCGGATGGCAATACGATTGCCACAGCAAGTAAAGACAAAACTGTTAGACTATGGAACAGGGACGGTCAGTGGCTACGAACCCTAAAAGGACATAATGCTGACGTTTTAGATGTGACTTTTAGTTCCAACGGTGAAATAATTGCCTCAGCCAGTGAGGATGGAACTGTCAAACTCTGGCAACGTGAGGGTAGCTTCCCAAAAACCCTAGAAGGGCATGGAGCTGCTGTCAACAGTGTTAGTTTCAGTCCCAATGGCAAAATAATTGCTTCTGGAAGTTGGGATAAAACTGTCAAACTCTGGCAGCGCGACGGCACCCCAATCACCACCCTCACAGAACATGAAAAATCGGTTTTAGATGTGACTTTCAGCCCTGATGGTAAGATACTCGCCTCAGCGAGTGAGGATGGAACTGTCAAACTTTGGAAGATTAACGGTAACAAGCAACCAACAGTTATTCAGGAAATTTATGGGGAGTGTCATGCTGATTTAAATGGAGGTGGAGGGGTTTTAGGAGTAAGTTTCAGCCCGGATAACCAGCTCGTTGCAACAAGTTGCGGTGACAATACGGTGAAGATTTGGAAGCGGGATGGTAAGCTGCTAACTATTTTTACAGGACAGGAGAAGGCAGACTTTTGGGGAATTAGTTTCAGTCCCGATTGGCAAACCCTCGCTGCTGGCAGTGGTGACAATACGGTAGTTGTGTGGAATTTAGCTCTCAAAAACCTGCTGATACGCGGTTGCGATCAGTTGCGTAACTACTTGAATACTCATCCCCATGTTAGCGATCGTGATCGCAGTATGTGCAATGACTATTGATACTCAAACCCACATTCCGCACCAGGGTTAGAGCATCTCAATTACCCTATACAAAAGGATTTGAGAACGGCTATCATATAATCATTGTTTATCTTCCCACTAAGTATTTTTACTTATCAAGACCCAAAGGGTACGATGAGTCGATTAAATGGCACTAATATTTAAGTGATATTTGGCACTCTACAAGAACCGATGTAAATGTGCCAGTTTGTGTTGCTCATAGCAGTGTTAAACAGCATCAGGATATGATGAGGTTTATGTCCACATCCGCGTGGTGATTACGTGCTCTTCATCACCAAGAGCATTGGTGTAAATGGCGGTGGCTTTCGTATGGTTGAGATATATCCTCATGCTGCAAAAAACTCACCAAGTTTTATGCAGATGAATATAAAACTTGGTGGGTTAAAAGGCCAGAAAAATCTCCTCTCCCGGATGAAAAGGGCTAAAACGCAGACATAACAGGGATTGCAGCGAATTGAAAACTCGCCAACTTTTCGATAATAGTTGGCCAGTTGAATTTCAAGCTTGCTACTCAAACCCTTGACGGAGCTAAATGTCTACTGCTGAATAGACAGTGTCTAGTAGAGAAGAGACACCAAGATAGACGGCAGATTAGACAATCATGTAGAGCCGACACTAGACACCAGAATAGACAGCAGGCGGGAAGTTTTTCTGGCTAGCGCCGCTATCTATTAACAAGCGATCGCTTAATTATTCTGAACCTGGAAGGCCAGCTCCCCAGGGCAAACGCATCTAATTTGGCTTGATAAATTGCTCTTTGTATGTATCCACCCCAAAAGGGCGATCGCTATTTGTCAGAGAGTGATCGCCAACTCCGATAGCAGTCAGAAAAATTCAATAAACTTAACAATAATTAATAGTCTACGTCTGATTGGATTTTGTATCCAAAAAAGAGATTTGCGTAAACTTTACGCAAATTAGTAGGGAAGACAATCAACTTCTTTCTCGTGTCTGAACGCTAATACAGATTGGTCTAATTGGATTGGGTATTGGGGATAATCATAGTCTAATCAGCTTAATCACAGTAGAAGTTACCTCAATGGTGGAACCGGCAATGGGATGATGGGGATTTTTCCCTTTGGCAAAGCCCATGACTGCGAATCTGTTTTTCACTAACTATATAGCCTATAATTATAAAAGTTAGCGAATAAAAATACAAGTCAAAACGCAAACCTCACTAAAATTCGGCACAACGCCAGGTACAGCCTAGCTTTAAGGGCAATATCGGTTTCGCTAACTATTGTCCAGAAGTTAGTCAACCATAAACAGACTAGAAGATCATTTAGGAAGAATACCCGGTATAATCGTTGGTAAGTTGGCAAGCGCAGTTCACACTTATAGACATAATGTTTTAGGCGAATGACATCGCAAACCTGCTCGAGCAAATTTGAAGAAGGTTTTTCCATGGAATGATATCCAGAAAAATTCTTGATAGTATACTTATTTGGCATGATATCCAGAAAGTTTCCGTATAATAAATAGTTAG
>JBFRWF010000068.1:0-53427 GCA_051439465.1 Xenococcaceae cyanobacterium
TAGTCTGGGGAACTTTTAACCTTGTCCCGGAGTCCGGTGTCTCCCCATCTCCCCATCTCCCCATCTCCCCCTCTCCCCCTCTCCCTCTCTCCCCCTCTAAGCGTGTTACTCTGTTTTGAACCATGCCCTACGTAACTTTTCAGGGGAGGTAGGAATCTGCTCCCCTTGCTAACCCGGATTTGGTATTAAATAGGATTGCTATATCTCAGCCAGAATTGCTGTTGCTTGCTCACAGAGAGCTTCGTGGCAATGACCATTACTTGCCATCAAGCCACCCCATTGTCTGACATCCCCTTTGCTATAGGTCAGGGGATTACCATTAAAGTGGGTAAATTTACCCCCCGCTTCAGTGAGAATCAGTTCTGGAGCAGCGAAATCCCAGTCTTTGGGCGCAGACTTGCCAGAAAGGGAGATATAGACATCGGATTGCTGTTCCAGGATGGTGGAAATTTTACAGCCCACACTGCCGACATAGTTTCGAGCCTTGAACGGGAGTCGGTTTAATAGTTGCTGAAAGCGTTCATCCCGATGGGTACGACTGGCAACCAGATATAACTCTTCAACGGTATTGCGTTCTGAAACTCGTATCGGCTTAACCTCACCATTGCGAGTCTCAACAAAAGTACCACTACCCTTGGTGGCATAATACAGCTTCTCGGTTTCCGGCACAGCGACAACAGCTAGCACTGGACGTCCTTGATACGCTAGGGCAATGTGAACCGCATACTCCCCCGTTTTGTCGATAAAGTCTCTTGTACCATCGAGAGGATCGATAATCCACACCCAGGGATGAGGCAATAGCACTGAAGCTTTGTGTGTCTCTTCGCTGAGATAGCCGAAATCTTCGCTGCCGAAGGCTGCCTGTAGTCGCCCGAGGATATAATGGTTCGCTGCAATATCAGCAGCCGTAACTGGACCATCTTTTTTGTCTTGAACATCCAGATTGCTGTCGTTTAAATTGCCGCGATAATAGGAGCGCAGGATATCCGTTGCACCCCAACCTATAGAACAGGCGATCGCCAAAATTTCCTCTAACCTCTCCAATTGATTTATCCCCAAAGCTTTCACCTTATTTTCTTAACTATTTGCTTCCACAGGCATCTTAATTATGGCATTAAGCTGTCACGCTTTTAAATTGCTTGTTGAGACGAGGGAACAGGGAACTCCGGATCAGGGAACAGGGAACAGTAAAGGGATTGGGGGAGATTCAGATCGCAGGCTCTTGTAGGGTGGGCAAAATAGATTATAGTTATGGCCAATAAAGTTATTGCATCCATTGGCGAGTACCGAAAAATTGACAGGAACGAGAGGCAATTTTCGCAGCCGCTGAAAGAGCGTTGATAAACTGTTGTTGCAGAATGTAGTGACAAAAGGCTCCGTGGAAGATATCACCAGCTCCTAAGGTATCAACGGCTTGAATTGTCGGAACTTCTAGCTTCCCTGTGTTACCTTGACTAAGATATTGAATCGGTTTTTCACCATGGGTAATGGCAATATGAGCAATTCCGGCCTCTTTTAGATAGGCAAAGACATCCTTTTGGTTGTGGCAATCGGGAGGATAAAAATTTGCCGAACAGATAGCATAATCGACAAAAGGCAAAACTGTTTCTAGTCCAGGTTTCCAACTACCACCGTCGATGACTACGGGAATATTACTCCCTTTTGCTTGTTGGGCGATCGCCTGACTGACTGCTATTTGATGTCCATCGATCAGCACAATTTCAACTGAGTGCAAAATATCCAGTGGTACTTGATCGGCAGCCCCTTGAGACTTAGTGGCATTAAGAGAAATTACAGCGCGATCTCCCGTTGATTGAGTAATGATTATAGAAGATACGGGTGGAGATTCAGATCGATGGGGTTCTAAATCTAAAACTCTCACCGAATAAGCCTTTAAATCACCTCGAATTAAATGACTAATCGGATGATTGCCAACAATTCCCAGCAGCGTTGCCTGATTTCCCAAATGACTAAATGTTACCGCTGCATTGGTAGCTGGTCCCCCAGCGGCAATCGTATCATCAGAGGCAACAATTTTCTGGTTTTTTTCTGGGAAGCCAGCAGTTAGGTAAATTAGATCTAAAGTTGCCAATCCAACAAACAATCCGTGTCGTGTCATTAGAAAAAAGGATGAACAATGAAAATTTAAGAGCGGGAACGCTTTATCTAGTAGGAACGCCGATTGGT
This sequence comes from Xenococcaceae cyanobacterium, assembly GCA_051439465.1. Taxonomy (GTDB): domain Bacteria; phylum Cyanobacteriota; class Cyanobacteriia; order Cyanobacteriales; family JBFRWF01; genus JBFRWF01. The sequence continues at coordinate 2,188 of JBFRWF010000068.1, forward strand.
AATTTGGAGGATATTACTTTTCGGGCGGTGCGAATTTTGCAGGGGGTAGATTTGATTGCGGCGGAGGATACTCGCCGCACAGGTAAGCTATTGCAGCATTTTCAAATTACCACTCCACAGGTAAGTTACCACCAACACAATCGGCTTTCTCGTCTGGGAGAGTTGTTGCATCGTCTGGGAGAAGGGGAAGCGATCGCTCTGGTGACAGATGCGGGAATGCCAGGCATTTCCGATCCAGGCTATGAGTTGGTAAAAGCTTGTATTGATGCGGGAGTTTCGGTGGTGCCGGTGCCTGGTGTAACTGCGGCTGTGACAGCATTATCGGCAGCGGGGCTACCAACGGATCGTTTTGTTTTTGAAGGCTTTCTCCCTACTAAAAGCAAACAGAGAAGCGATCGCCTGAATACCCTCAAATGGGAAACCCGAACCCTAATTTTGTATGAATCTCCCCACCGCTTGCGGCAAACTTTAACAGATTTAGCGGGTGTTTTGGGAGAAGACAGACAAATTGTACTGGCGAGGGAGTTAACCAAGTTGCATGAGGAGTTTTGGCGAGGAGCAGTGAGGGAAGCGATCTTACTTTACCAAGGCGATCGCCAACCCAAAGGAGAATATACCCTGGTTGTTGCTGGTGCTCCGAAAGCCGAAACTCCGATTCTGTCGGAAGATGAGATAAAAGCCGAGTTACAAAAACTATTAAATCAGGGCATGACGCGATCGCAAGCCAGCCGTCAGTTAGCCCAATTAACCTCCCTTCCCCGTCGCCAAATTTATCAATTAGCTTTCACTGTGACTGGTGACTGGTGACTGGGAAGAATTTATAACGTCCACTGTCGAGATGTTCTTTCATCTTTCTGAATGGCGTATTGGTATTAAAATAGGGACTTGGGAATGTACTGAGGGAACGCAAAACGAATATGCGAATTTTATTTGTGGCTGCGGAAGCAGCACCCCTTGCCAAAGTGGGCGGCATGGGGGATGTTGTCGGTGCCCTACCCAAAATTTTAAGACAGATGGGGCACGATGTTCGTATTTTTATGCCTTACTATGGCTTCCTCCCAGGCAAGATGAAGACTTACAAGATGGAAATTCCCAGTAAGCCTATCTGGTCTGGTAATGCCATGTTTCAGGATTTTGATGTCTATAAGACTATACTCCCCGGTACAGATGTTCCCCTCTATCTGTTTGGACATGCCGCCTTCTCGCCCCAGCGTATTTATCGTGGGGAGGATGAAGACTGGCGCTTCACCCTATTTGCCAACGGTGCTGCGGAATTTTGCTGGAACTACTGGAAACCGCAAATTGTCCACTGCCACGACTGGCACACAGGCATGATTCCGATGTGGATGCACCAATCCTCCGATATCAGCAGCGTTTTCACCATTCACAACCTGGCTTATCAGGGACCGTGGCGTTGGTATCTGGAGCAAATTACTTGGTGTCCCTCGTATATGGAGAGTCATAATACTATGGCTGCTGCTATCCAGTTTGCCGACCGGGTGAATGCAGTTTCTCCCACCTATGCCAAGCAGATTCAAACCGCTGCTTATGGTGAGAAACTAGAGGCTTTGCTGTTATCTATTAGTGACAAGCTGGTGGGTATCCTCAATGGAATTGACACTCAAATATATAATCCCGCTACTGATGAATCCATTCACCAGAATTTCACTGCCGATACCATTGAAAAACGCCTCTCCAACAAGGTTGCTTTGCAGGAAGAAGTAGGTTTAGAGGTTAATCCCGATGTCTTTTTAATCGGCATGGTGACGCGGTTGGTGGAACAAAAAGGGATTGATTTAGCGCAGCCAATCCTGGAGGATTTTATGACTTATACTGATGCCCAGTTAATTGTTTTGGGAACCGGGGAGGACTCCTATGAAACCCAGATAAAGCAAATAGCATCTCGTTTTCCTGGTCGGATGTCAGCCCAGCTATTTTATGATGAGGCCCTGGCACGACGAATTTATAGCGGTGCCGATGCTTTCCTAATGCCTTCACGATTTGAACCCTGCGGTATCAGCCAATTGTTAGCCATGCGCTACGGCTGCGTTCCCATTGTACGACACACTGGTGGCTTAGTAGATACGGTTTCTTCCCATGACCCGATCAGTAATGCTGGGACTGGCTATTGTTTTGACCACTATGAACCTATGGACCTTTATACCTGTATGGTACGAGCTTGGGAAGGTTTCCGCTACAAGGATAAATGGCAAGAATTACAAAAGCGGGGTATGAAGCAGGACTTTAGCTGGCAGAAATCTGCTGTTGAGTACATCTTGATGTATAAAAATATCATCGGATTACCTGCTGAGTTAAATGAGGAGGAAAAGAAAAATTTGGTGTTGCTCAATGATGGAATGGTTGGGACTTCAGGGAAGACTCCCCAGAGGATGAGATTCTTCCTTGTCCTCCTTGTCCTCCTTATCTTGCTTGTCCTTGTTGTCTTCTTTCCCAACCCTTTCATCAAATGATTCAGCAACGCCAAAAATAGGAAACAGGGATTCGGCTCATGGATTTAGGATTCTCTGAAGTTGATGTAATCTGGAAGTATTACAACTTTGCAGTTTATGGTGGGCGCAAACTGGGCATCGCCTAACAAAGCGCTGCACTCGGAAAAATCCTCGCTGCGCTTCCACTTTTCCGGTGAGCGCGAGGGTTAGATTGAGAAACAAAATACATGAAAGCTAGTAAAGTACAAGAAAAGATAAATCAAGCTGAATGGGAGAATCCAGATAACTGGAGCACTATTTATTTCAGCAAAAAGGATTCTAGAACCTGGGTACCTAAACGAAACCCCAAGTATGGAGACACAATTAATTTTGGGAGTCGCGCTGGCTCACGATGGATATATTACCTATATCTGTTGTTTTTTGTGCTTGGTGGATTCTTTGGTGCAGTGATTGCATTTGTCATAATGAAAGCTTATTAACATTTGATGTCTCTTAACTTGAACTTGAAGGTCGGGGTGTAGTCTGGAAATAGACAACATAACAATACAACATAAAAGTGGTGGATGATATCTAAGACATAGCTCTAATTGGAGCAATATATATCATATCATTGCCGTTGTCACTGGTGAAGATAAAGATTTACTGCTGCAAAGCTAAAGTCCCGTTAGATGTTTGAGGATTACATCAAGCTTTCCGTTAACTTCTTTTCTGAATTCTGACATTTGGGCTTTTACTTCATCAATGTCTTCCTCTAAAAGTTTGAATGCTTCCCTTATCCACCCTTGGGGATCTACTACTTTGTCAAGCTCACTGTACCCATCTTCCAGTTTGTTGACCCTCCGTTCTAAAGCAGATAACCTTCTGTGAAAGTCAAGGTTTGACATTATGCTATTCTCCTATTAGATAAAAGTTTTCGGCTCTCCCCTGGTGGCCGCCAGGGGACTAACTTTATTATCTATCCCTGGTCAATCAATCAGACGTTTTTCTTACAAAATAACAGAACCAGACCAATTGGAGTTCTGGAAGTAGGTTTGACCGTTTCTTATTTGAAACCGGAGTGTTCTCGCAAATTGCTCCTGCTTATGTTTAAACCCTTGCGTAGGGTGGGTTAGGCGGCGATAACTTATCAAAATAATCTACAACTAACTATCCGCCGTAACCCACCAAAACCAAGCACTCTCAGTAGAGCGAAAAGTTTCTCAGAACAGCGCGATCTCTCCTGATAATTTTTGATTATATCTCTAGCTAACCACAATTGCCAAGTCATTAACGGCATCAAATCACTCCATCTTTCACATTGATGTGGTGTACTTAAAGAGGATCCCAGTCTTGGTAGACTGCTAAGTTAGAGCAAATGGCGTATAATAGAACGTTTGGGGCAAATTGTAGCAGCGACAGGAGAGTAATATATGTCTCGATATAGAGGTCCGCGCTTGCGGATTGTACGCCGTTTAGGAGAACTGCCTGGTTTAACCCGCAAAAATGCGCGTCGAGCCTACCCACCGGGTGAGCATGGCCAGAACCGCAGAAAGCGCTCAGAATATGCGATCCGCTTGGAAGAAAAGCAGAAACTCCGCTACAACTACGGTGTTACAGAAAAGCAGTTGATCCGCTATGTGCGCAAAGCCCGTCGCGCCACTGGTTCAACGGGTCAATCCTTGCTGGAACTCCTAGAAATGCGTCTGGATAACACCGTGTTTCGTCTAGGTATGGCTGGCACGATTCCCGCTGCTCGTCAGCTGGTGAATCACGGTCACATCACTGTTAATGGTCGGGTAGTGGATATTCCCAGCTATCAGTGTCGCCCTGGAGACGTAATTGCAGCCAGAGACCGCGATGGCTCTCGGCGTTTAGTAGAACGAAATATGGAATATCCTGGCTTGGCGAATCTTCCCAGTCACTTGGAGTTTGACAAAAACACCCTCACTGGTAAAGTTAACGGCATGATTGAGCGAGAATGGGTGGCTTTACAAATCAAAGAACTGCTGGTGATTGAGTATTATTCTCGTAAGGCTTAGGGAAAGTCAAAAGTCAAAAATGCACCCAGCCGACAACGTCGGCTGGGCGCAAAAGAGCTATTAATACTCTCAAAAGTTAATCTTGAACAAAGAGAATTGCATATGTCAGCACTTGAGGAATCGAGGGCTGACTAATCTTTCCAGAATTCGTTAAAGGGATTGTGCGATGTTCACGTTTTCCTCATGCTTCCAGAAACTTAGCCATGCGCACATTGGAAATCCACCCAGTAAGTGGCTCATTTGGGCTTCCTCCCCTTGTGACAAATATGTCTTGACAAGATGAAATTTCCTCCATCCTATGCTTGGCTGCGGCGATCGTGGCTTCTTCTGATACCACAACAAAACCTTTGTTTAATCCGAACTCAAACCCTGCTTCTTTTTGGCTAGTGATGAATTTTGCTAAGGTATCTTCCTCGTTTTTACCCTTCAGGACGATGTATTTATCAATGCTGCTCTCATGGATTATATATTTTGCTTTCTCATCCGCGTCGATAATTGGCAATCGACTGACGTTGCCACCAAACTTAGCGCACAACTCACTGAGCTTGATATCCCGATCGCCTTTTCCTGGTGGAATCTTGACGTAAACCATATCAGTCAAACGCCTCATGATAGACTTGATCGGTGCGCTTGCACGTTCCTCGGGTGTAAGCCGTCGGACAAGTTCTCTAACTTGCTGGTTTGCAGCTTCGAAGTTCTCCCTGCCAAAGTAGAATGCTAATATCGTGCCAACCCAAGAGGTAATCACTGGTAAAACAATGTTCACAATGGTTATGGCGTTTTCTCGGTTAACCACTATTGCCACCACAGCTAAGGCAGTGAGCGCAAGAGCTGAGAAAATAAGAATGCCATAGGCAAGTACACTTCTTGAGCTTCTGTCTGAAGGATTATTGTTCGCTGCCATAATACGATTGTTTAAACCTAAGGCGATCTGCAGAGATTTAAGTAGGTTTAGCGTACCCCTTGTTTGTCTTCACTACCCACCAATCTGGGACATGGTGCGCGTGTAGACACCATTATCCGTGCCAGAGTCCCTCTGCTTGAAGTTAATTTCTGGTTTAATCATTAATAGCTGGCGTATCACCTCCCGTAAGTGGATAGTATTAACTCCGCTACGCAGGGCAGTTTTTAGGTCAATTTGACCCGTTTCATTGAGTAGACAAGGACGCAGCCAGCCATCAGCGGAGAGGCGCATGCGATTGCAGCGATCGCAGAAACACTCCGACATCTGACTGATGAATCCTAAGGTTCCTCGAGCACCGGGAATCTGGAATACATCCGCAGGGCCATTGCCCCGGACATTGGATTCAACTAAGCCCCACTTGTTACGGATGCGCTGCCGTAATTCTTCTGAAGGAATCCAGGTGCGATCGCCAAATAACTTAGCATTGCCAATGGGCATAAATTCAATAAACCGCACGTGCCAGCGGCGGTCAATAGTCAGGGCAGCTAAATCCAACACTTCCTGCTCATTGAAGCCAGGAATGACCACCACATTTAGCTTCAAAGGATCAAATCCAACTCGATGAGCGGCTTGAATCCCCTCCCAAGTCTGCTGCCACCGACTCCGTCCCCGATTACCGATGATTTTATCAAAAGTCTCTGGATCCAGAGAGTCGAGGCTAATATTAATGCGCCTCAAGCCAGCATCATAGAGGTCTTGTGCCATTCTAGCCAGTAAAAAGGCATTGGTGGTCATGGCGAGGTCTTGGGTTTCCGGTAGAGAGGCAATATCCCTAACCAAATCCACCACACCGGGACGCAGTAGCGGTTCACCCCCCGTTAGGCGAAACTTTCTAAACCCTACAGGAATAAAGACTTCTTTGAGCAGAGTCAGCAGTTCATCGTGGGTTAGCAGTTGTTGTCTCAGAATGTAATCAAGTTCTGCTGCTTCTGGCATACAGTACTGACACCGGAAATTACAACGGTCAATAAGGCTGATACGAAGATAATCTACCTGGTTCATATAATTTAATCTTACTCTGGAACAATATCACACAACTTCTATCTGACAGTTAGGGGTGCGGAATGTGGGAGCGATCGCAGCTGATGGCGGGCGTTAATTTAACATTGTCAAGTTAGAAAAAAGATTCATAACAAACATGCCAAAACACTTTTCCCGCAGACAGTTCCTTAAGCAGGGCAGAGCAGCTATCATGGGTTTTTCCAGCTTCAGCCTTGTTAGCTTGGGATATAATTACTCCATCTCCAAGGAGTTGAAAACCAACCTATCCGCAGAAAAAATAATTGCAAACCTGGAACAGCAAATTCCTGCATTGATGCGCAAAGCCGTCATTCCTGGTCTTTCCCTTGCAATTGTAAGGGATGGCAAGCTCTTCTGGAGTAAAGGTTTTGGGGTCAAAAACAGGAATACTAAAGAACCCACCAACAATAACACAGTGTTTGCAGCCGCTTCTCTCAGCAAGCCCTTGTTCGCCTACGCGGTTCTGAAAATGTATGAGCGAGGTGAAATAGATCTGGATACCCCCTTAACAGAATATACCGACAAACCTTACATACGAGACTCCAGACTGAGACTAATAACAGCGCGGATGGTACTGTGCCATACTACTGGATTTCCCAACTGGAGCGGGAACGCCCCCGTTTGGATAGAGGCTACACCGGGAAAAAGATTCGGCTATTCAGGGGAGGGCTACCTCTATTTACAAAGAGTTGTAGAACAGATTACCAGACAACCCTTAAGTGAGTATATCAGATGGAATTTGTTCGCTCCCCTCGGCATGAACAGCAGTAGCTATATCTGGGAGCAGGAATATGAATTTTTAGCCACAGACAGTCACGATCACCGGGGCAACCCAAAGCCGATGAGGAGGCCAAAGGAGGCTCTCTCAGCGGGCAGTTTACGCACTACTGCCACCGACTTTGCCCAATTCCTGATTGCCATGATGGAGCCGGGAACCAACTATAGTCCTCAACTAACTCAAGAGAGCTTAGATGAAATGCTGCGCCAACATGTCAAAATTAATCAGTCCCTTGATTGGGGGCTTGGCTGGGCATTGGAACGCACGCCTGATGGTGATTTCTTCTGGCACTGGGGAGATGGCGGTACTTTTAAAAGTTTCACCTTGGCTTCGAGAAAACTAAGAACAGGAATTGTCATCTTAACCAATAGCCAAAACGGATTGAGAATTTGCAAGGAGATTGTCCGCCTGTCAATTGGTGGACAACACCCCGCCTTTGATTTTGGGATGATTAATTACTAATAGTCTTGCTTGACATCTCCTCCACTTGAAAGACGGAGGATTCTAAATGGATGCTACGAGAGTGACTTTGTCGCTGCTACGCAGATGGGCTGTACCCGAAGGGCGACGAAGTCTACCCGAAGGGCGTCGCGCTGCGATAGCAGGGGCGAAGCCTAGACTAGCCGCATCTGGTAGCTGTTGCGGTACAATATTCTCATATGCTTGAAAATGTCATACCCCTAGAGCGTCGATTCAGTAATAGAAGGAAATACGCTTTCTTGTTGTTTCAAAAACCATTGCTGGATAATTTCGCGGAACATCTCCAAATCCGTTTTCCAATTGTCAATTCGCTCTCCTAGCTGGCGCGGTCGCTCATGGGCGCTATATTGGTTAAAGTTGTAATTAAAATTACTAGAGAATAAGAGAGCGGGAATGGTTGGTTTTCCTTCTTGCCGTAAATTCGCTTCATTGATACTCAGACTGAGCTGACATCGATCTAGCTGGTACAACAAGTTGATTCCTGCTTGCACTGGAGCTTTACCAAACTCTTGCCAGGGACCAGGAGCAAGTAGAGTTTCAGTGACATACCTTCTCGCAGCATCTTGGTGCTGGGGAAAAGGCACCAGACTTTTTGGGCTGATGTTGAGCCCTTCGTATTCAGCATGGGGTAATTTCTCAATGTACTTGCGAGCTACCTCTGGAGCTTTCAGTTTCTCCACATCTTTGGTACTAATCGTCTCTATGAAACTAATTGTGCGAGGTTGAGCAACGATATTCACACCGTTTTGGAAACTAAGCTGGGCAAGGCGAGCAGACAGAACTGGCTGTTTCCCTAACTCCCAGTCTTTGGGAACAATACCGCTGAATTTGAGAAAATCATGGGTCAATATAGTTGGGTTGAGTTCCTTGGCTGAGATAGCGATCGCTATTTCTTCAATCTCTCGAATTGGAGTTTGGGAATTTGCGTCCAGGGTCGATTCTAAAGATGTTGTCATGTTTTTGTACTGTTCTGTTTTCTTTACACAAGGATATCGTTTCCATCATGTTAGTCTTTAAGAGCCTATCCGAAAAATAATCAGCCCCTATGGCGATCGCTATAGTCAAAGTGATCTCGTCAAGAGCGATCGCCAAAGTTTATTTGACTTCATACGCAATCCTAAATCAATCATGACAAATCAAAACATATATAAGTTGAGCTAAGGGAAGCTTAGTTCAACAAACGACCAGAACTCTTACCCCTGATCCGAAGTTCCCTTTTGAGTAGAGTTTTGATTCACAACCGAAATAGGACTGCTATAGCGGTAACCTCTATTCCTCAAACTGCTGTCTGACAAGCCTCCTGGTCTTTTTGCTCTTCCAAAGTGACAGCAGGGGGATTAGTTGACAGATATGCAGCCAACTGAGTACTAATCTGATCGCGGACAATCTGGCGGTACTCAAAGAAGTGTTCAAAGAAAGCACAAACATTTAAATAGTGAGGGACGAGACTGGGTTTGTGCCGGATAATTTTAAACAGGTTGGGCCAGAACTTCCAGCGCGTCTTGCGCACAACACCTTGTCGTCCAATCAGTATCAGTAAGGCTCGGATATCCCTCCAACTGAGCTTGAACGAACCAGAATGCTTAGGAGTCCCCATCTTCATAAAGTGGCGGAAGGTGCGATCGAGATATCTTTCTGGATCATAGAGTTGCCAAAATGCCTCGATATACTCGCGGGCAATCTCTTCGATAGGTCGAGTCGGCACAAAGTTCATCAAGGTGGTTTGGTTCATATTGACTCCTTGCTTAAGCAGTCGTCCCTCTTTCTCTAGGCGATGCCAGAGGGCGGTATTGGGAAGAGCTTGCAACATACTGAACATGGCCATGGGAATTGCCGTCTGTTCCACAAACCGGACGATGCGATCGCCCGCTCCGGATGTTTCCCCATCAAAGCCCACGATAAAGCCTGCCATCACCCGCAGACCTGACCGTGTAATCGTATCTACCGACTCCCTAAGGGGGTCGCGGGTATTTTGGAACTTCTTGGTTAGGGTTAAGCTATCCTCATCCGGTGTCTCAATCCCAAGAAATACACTCTTGAAATTGCACTCGACCATCAGTTCAATCAGTTCTGGGTCTTTGCTCAAGTCCACTGAAGCTTCGGTGGTAAAGCTGAAGGGATAATTTTTTTTAGCCATCCAGACTTTCAATTCCTTCAACAGCAGCTTGACGTTGCGCTTGTTGCCGATAAAGTTATCATCCACCATAAACACCGCACCTCGCCAACCCAGGTCATACAGGCGTTCCAATTCCCTCAGGAGTTGCTCTGGTGTTTTGGTACGGGGCTTGCGACCGTAAAGAACAATGATATCGCAGAACTCGCACTGGAAGGGACATCCTCGGGAAAACTGGATCGACATATTATCGTAGGCATCGAACTCCAGCAAATCGTAGCGAGGGATGGGGGTTTCGGTGACAGCTGGTTTTTCGGTTGCCCGGAATATGCCTTTGGAGTCACCGCGCTCAATCGCCTCAACGAACATGGGCAGGGTAATTTCCCCTTCATCCAGAACCAAATAGTCTACACTCACAGCTTGGACTTCATGGGGTAGGGCAGTTGGGTAGGGACCACCCACAGCAACTCGTTTTCCTCGCCGTTTGGCTTCTTGAACTTGAGCGAGTAAATCTTCTTTCTGGACAATCATGCCGGAGACAACGACCAATTCAGCCCAGTCCCACTCTTGTTCTGTGACAGAACGGACATTGCGATCAACCAGCTTGAACTCCCATTCTTGAGGCAAAATGGCTGCCACCGTTATTAAGCCTAGAGGAGGTATCAGCGCCTTCTTATCCACTAGAGCCAAGGCTTTCTCAAATGACCAGAAACTTTTAGGAAATAGGGGGTATAAAAGTAAAACCCGCATGGAGATATCACGCCTCACATTGTTCGCTTGGTCTGAATTATACTCAAGCTTATCGCATTACCGGGACTTGTATGCTTATCTGACTGGTTTTTTACAAAGCTGATCGGCAAGATTCATCAAATATCATCTAAATCTGACAAGGTGACTGGTGATCCGACGCGCAGAAATCTTTGATGCGCGAGCATCGCAGTGACTGGTGACTGGTGACTGGGAAGAATTTATAACCGCTGATTGAACTCGCCGTTTAAAATAGAGGCACTTGACCGTTATTTGAAGAAGCAAGCAAGACAGGATTTACGTCGCTTTTTAACGGTTATGTTTGTCTTGCAGAACTTGGACTTTCATCGGATTTCTGGATACTTTTTCTTGATCTAGACTTTTTTTAGTTTATTGGACTTTGGACAAAGAGAAAACTGCATTTGCATAAACTTTACGCAAAGTACTTCCTCTTTTGTTTAAAACCCCTGACAAACAAGATATGAGTAAAGCACAGTCAGACAATTTAGGCTGCCCTAGCTGCCATGATGACCAGGGACAAGACTACAATCGCGAGCCTGGTCACAGTCACGAGCATAAAGAAGAATTCAACCTCAAAAAAGAACTCACTCCAATTGTTTTGGTAATCATTCTCTTTTTGGTTGGTTTAATTTTTGAGGAACAAATTCACACAACGCCTTATTCTCTTGGCGAATATCTAATTTTCATTCCAGCCTACCTTTTAAGTGGCTGGAAGGTTTTAACCAGTGCGGGACGCAACATCCTCCGAGGTCGAATCTTTGATGAAAACTTCCTGATGACTGTTGCTACGTTGGGGGCGATCGCCATTCACCAACTCCCAGAAGCAGTAGCTGTCATGCTGTTTTTCCGAGTCGGGGAGTTGTTCCAGGATTTTGCCGTCGGTCGCTCCCGCCGTTCCATCAAGTCCCTTCTAGAAATTCGCCCCGACTCTGCCAACCTTAAAACTAACGGCGAGGTCAAGCGGGTCGCCCCCGAAACTGTCAAAGTGGGAGATTTGCTCCTGGTCAAACCCGGAGATAAAATTCCGTTAGATGGGGAGATTATAGAGGGGAGTTCTTTGGTGGATACCTCTGCCTTAACCGGAGAATCCGTCCCGCGCACAGTGACAGTCGGAGAAACCGTGTTAGCGGGCACAATTAACCAAACAGGGGTTTTAAACCTGCGAGTGACCAAGGGATTTGAGGAATCTTCCATCGCCAAAATTCTTGACCTGGTTGAGAACGCCAGCAGCAAAAAAGCCCAGACGGAAAAGTTTATCACCCGCTTCGCCCGCTACTACACGCCAGTTGTGGTTGCCCTGTCGCTAGCAGTAGCCCTCCTGCCACCCCTCTTGATTCCGGGAGCCACTTCTACACAATGGGCTTACCGTGCTCTAGTGTTGCTGGTGATTTCCTGCCCCTGTGGACTGGTCATCAGCATTCCCTTGGGTTACTTCGGCGGCGTTGGCGGTGCAGCAAAACGGGGAATTCTGGTTAAAGGCTCTACATTTTTAGATGCTCTCACCGCAGTCAAGACCGTCGTGTTTGACAAAACGGGAACCCTGACTAAGGGCGTTTTCCAAGTTACCCAAATCATTCCCAAAAACGGCTTCGCGGAAGCAGAATTACTGGAACTAGCCGCTAAGGTCGAATCTCATTCCAACCATCCAGTAGCCCAATCCATTCGAGATGCCTGCGGACAAAAAATTGATGACTCTGAAGTAACTGATTATGAAGAAATCGCGGGACACGGCATCCGAGCAAAGGTGCAAAACCGGGTTATTTTAGCAGGAAATGATCGCCTTCTGCATCGAGAAAACATTGACCACGATATCTGTCAGGTTGAAGAAACAGTCGTCCATCTAGCAGTTGATAATCGCTATGCTGGCTACATCTTAATTGCAGACGAAATTAAGGAAGATGCAGCGCTGGCTATTGCTAATCTCAAAAGCCTCGGAGTCAAGCAAACCGTAATGCTCACAGGGGACAATCAAGTTGTCGCCAAAAGTGTGGCGAACGAGCTGGGTTTGGATGCTTGCTGGGCTGAGTTATTACCGGAAGGAAAAGTTGAGGCAATTGAAAACCTCCTCCGCCAATCTAACCAGAAGAGTAAAGTTGCCTTTGTGGGAGATGGGATTAATGACGCGCCCGTAATTGCCAGAGCTGATGTAGGATTGGCGATGGGAGGACTTGGTTCTGAGGCAGCCATTGAAACAGCAGATGTGGTATTGATGACCGATGCCCCCTCTAAGGTAGCAGAAGCGATTCAGGTAGCAGGGAAAACTCATACAATTGTCTGGCAGAATATTGGTCTAGCTTTAGGGATTAAGGGCTTATTTATCCTGCTAGGGATGTTAGGGTTGGCTACCTTGTGGTCGGCAGTGTTTGCCGATGTAGGCGTGGCATTGCTAGCGATTTTGAATGCGACCAGAGTTTTGAGATAAAAAGTTAAGAACCCTGAAAGGGATTTAACTTTGCCCAACAGGTTTTCCACAACTAATTTTCTCTCCCAATGATTCAGCTAGAGTAAGGTAGGGCGATCGCTCCGATACAAAGCCTACTTAGAAGCATAAAGATTTATTGCCTTGGGGTTACTCTCCAGCTAAGGGGAGACTTTAAACTAAAAATATAAAGGTTGCTCAACAGGAGAACCTAAAAATGAAGATAAATACAACTCGCAAAGCTTTGACTACAACTACTGTTGCTGGTTTAGCCCTACTAACATTAACAGCTAGTCAAGCTTTAGCCCAGACAGTAGCGCAGCGACAACAACAATCTTACCCTCCTCCTCAGCAGGGAACAACTCAGTCTTATCCATATCAAGGACATAGGAGAGGTCCAGGACACCACGGTGGCATGTGGGGTTGGGGACATAACAGTCAGTATGGTGGAATGTACAACCCCAACACGGTCGAGACCATTCGCGGGAAAGTCGTCAGTACGAATGCCTTCACGCCCATGAGCAGGATGGGTCAAGGGATGCAGCTATTAGTCAGAACTAGAGACCAAACCGTGTCTGTCCATCTTGGTCCGTTGGGGTACATCGACAATCAGAACTTCCAAGTAGCCCCTGGCGATGAAATCGAGGTGACAGGTTCTCGCGTCAACTTTGCAGGCGAACCTGCCATGATGGCTTCTGAAGTCCGGTACAGCGGCAAGGTGCTGAAGCTGAGGGAGAACAACGGCATCCCCGCCTGGAGCGGTTGGAATCAACAGGACGGGGGTTGGGGACCTTGTTGCTGGTAAGTCACAGGAATGAATAGAAGTTGGTAGTTCGGCAGGATGTTCAAATCGCTGGTCGCCCTGCCCCGACATTAGTCAAAAAAGAGGAGAAATTCGTGGGTTATTAACTAATGACTATGCAGCGCTTGAACCGCAGACAATTTTTGACCCTCGGTGCCAGTAGTGCGGGTGCCATCTTGTTGGCACGATGGGCGGCTAGTCAGTCGCCACCGCAACTGGACAAAATATCTTCCACACAAAAGCAAAATGCCAGTGCGAGTGGGCTGGTAGATATGTCCCTCGATGCCCGTTATGAGGCTGTTAACGTAGCTGGTCAACAAGCCTACCTCTTCAGCTACAACGGACAGGTTCCCGGTCCCAAAATCGAAGCGCGACCAGGCGATACAGTCCGCATTCGCTTCACCAACAACCTCCCACAGCCGACGAACATTCACTACCACGGTTTGCACGTTCCCCCGACGGGCAATGCCGACAATATCTTCCTGAACATCCCCAGTAGGGAAACCTTTACCTACGAATTCACAATTCCCAAGAATCACCCAGGAGGAACTTTCTACTACCACCCTCACCGACACGGATTGGTTGCGGAGCAAGTCTTTGGAGGTCTGGGGGGACCATTCATCATTCGGGGACAACTCGATGAAATTCCAGAGATTAAAGCTGCCCAGGAAGTGTTTTTGTTCCTGAAAGATTTCGCCCTGGATGCCAACGGTCGGGTGCTACAGCCCTGGCACATGGCACAGATGCAGGGACGAGAAGGACCGCTAGTCACCGCGAACGGTCAGGTCAACCCCACCTTGTCGATTTCCAAGGGAGGACTGCTGCGCCTGCGCCTGCTCAACGCTTCTAGTTCCCGCTTTTACCGCTTAACCCTCGAAGAGCATCCCCTTTATCTCATTGCCACGGACGGCATCCCCCTTTCTGAACCCGTCGAACTCAGGGAGTTGCTGTTGATACCAGGAGAGCGGGCTGAAGTCCTGGTGCGTGGAGAGCGCTCACCCGGTCAATACCGATTGCTGGCTCTGCCTTACAACCGTGGGGGGATGGGGATGATGGGTCCCGGAATGATGGGACCGGGGATGATGGGACGGGGTATGGGTCTAGGAATGATGGAACCGGGCATGATGGGTCAATCAGACTGGGGAAGCCCTAGGACTTTAGCAACCCTTACCTACTCAGGACAGGTTAATCCCCTCCCCTTACCAGGGCAACTCATTCCTGTAGAGGCACTGCCCTCACCCCAGAGGGTGCGGCGCTTCATCCTCAACCACAGCATGGCTTCGATGATGGGCATGGTTTTCCTCATCAACGGCAGAGCCTTTGACCACCAACGGGTGGACACCCAGGTGCGCCTGAAGGAGGTGGAGGACTGGGAAATTACCAATATGGGAGTCATGGAGCATCCCTTCCACCTGCACACCAACCCCTTCCAGGTGATGACGCGCAATGGTCAGCCCGACCCCTTTCAAGCCTGGAAAGATACGGTTTTGGTTCGAGTCGGCGAGACAGTACGCATCCGGGTTCGTTTTACAGACTTCCCCGGCAAGGCCGTCTACCACTGCCATATCTTAGACCACGAGGATCTAGGCATGATGGGTGTTATTGAGATGCAGGGATAAAGTCAATTGCTGTACGGCGGAGCGGACATGGGGTACGACAAGTAACAGAACAAAATATCCCAATAAGGAACTGCATAGGGTGCGGTCAAAAGTAGTTGGTGGGGTAAGAAGCGATCGCCATATTCAGCTCTAAAGAAACTGATAGTCTCCACCATTGGGTCAAACTATACCGTCTAGTTTGAGAACGTGTTTGAAAAGTTGATCGCAGGATAGGTTAGGCGCGGCTCCTCTGGAGTTGAGAACAAGTAACTGGTAGATTCCTAGCGCCGTAGCCCACCGACTCTTATGGTTTCTTAACATTTTTTGCTATCTTTTACCAAGAAACCTATAGTAAAATAATTGAAAGTAAAGGGGATTAAGGTAAATATGCTAGCACCACTCGGTAACAGGAAAGGACAAACCTAATTCCAACCAGCCACTCCTGGAAAAAACCAGTTACAGCTAGAGCGACGATCCACTAAAACGGAATTAGGGCATTTCAGCAGATGGGAAGGAGGCTAGAATCCCCTATTTTCCTTTGAGAATCATTCTACTGGACTGATGCTCTAGACGTCTTGAAACTTGATGGTTTTGTAAAGAAGGGAGAGAATTACGATGTCGTTTAATGCTGGAAATATTCTTAACGATATAGAAAAGTACTTAGACTGTTACATTTCTTATAATGAAAATGATAAGCCTATTACTGAAGATGTTCTGCCTATTACTATTGCGATCGCTAATCCAGAGCAGATAGCTATTGGTGTCTCAATTCAACAAAATTATCCGCTAGGTATGATCCACAGAGAATATGGGATTCCCTACGCCAAGATTAAGGGCGCTCCCACGACCTGGATTTATGATACTGACCAATTGCATAGAATGAAAATGCAATTGGAAGTGCATGAAGCAGTCTTTGAGATTGATGCTATCAATGATTTGGTTCTGCAAGAACCAAAAAAGAAAGGTTTGGTTATTGCTGCCTTTTCAACGGGAATGGGGAATACACTTCAGAATCGGGAATGTATCGCCTTTGTCAACTATCAGAAAGGGAGCAAAATCCTACATCATGTCGATGGTCAAAAGTTTGACGATCATCCTTTTCCATGTCTTGTAGCTTACTCTGAAGAAAATGAAAAAGATAATACCAAGAAAAAGATAGGAGTAGAGTTATTACTTTTCACTTCCAGTGGTTACAGATGTGATAAAATTGACAGAAAACAGTTCTTTAGTGGTCAATCTGCTATGGCTTTGAAGGAAGCAGAAGAAAATTTTCAAGATAAAATTCTCTGGGCTGTCAGTGGCTATCCTTTGATTATGGATAGTGTTAAAGTTCCAATGGAATATATATCTCAATACGTTAGTGATTATCGTCATCTCTGGAAGTTGCCAAAATTAGATAAATCATTGAGTCAACGTATTAAAAATCTTTCGGATTCTCCCTATAAGAAAAAAATAGAGTTTTTTTATGGATTTTACAGGTTCAGAAACGATAGTTTGTTGAGATTAAAAGCTGCTCACAATGAAACAATAAAAATGCCGCTTCATCCAGAGATTGCGTCAGAATGGTTTACTCGGATGTGCAATATGTGTCAAATCTCTGAAGAGGAATTGAAGGAGCCACCACCGGATAAATTACCGGAAGAGGAGAAACAAAAAAAATGGGTTTTTGCTCCCGATAGTAACCAAATATTCTGGGATGCAGAGGATTTAACAGCAGATTTTGAAAAGGAAGGCTATCAGAGAGTAGATTCTGAAGCTCTTGTGAAAGAAAAGGGGCAATTCTACATAGATGAAGATAACAAATTCATTACATTGAAACTGAATCCTGGAGTTTATCCTCATCATATTGTCGGTCTTACTGATGAAACTCCGAGTCGGCTAGTAAATATTAGTATTGGCGGACGGGGTGGGCGTTCAGGCATTACCATTAAAAAAGCCCAGGAGTTCTGTCAAAAGATTGGGTTGCGTGATGCCATCATCTTTGACAATGGTAACGATGTTATATCCCGAATTACAAAAGGTCCTGTTATCCGCCACAAAGATAATACACGGCAAACACGCTTAACTGCCGCTTTGCATTTCGGTTATGTTGTTGACTCAATGCTTTCTGGAAGTGATTTTGAAGGTCTTGAATTTGCTTATAAGACGCTGAAAGTGGAGACAAAAACAAAGCACCCCAAAGCAATGCAGGTAGAATCTTCACCGAATATACCTCAGAGTAAACTTCCTGCAACACAGTCAACAAAATCTGTAAAAATTTAGCTATCAATAATAGTACATGAAGTGATAAAGATGACTAATAATGAGGTTTCTCGCACAATCAATCAAATTAATGAAATTGGGGCAAACCCCTTTGTCGTAGTAGGTCCAGTTCCTCCAGAGAATTTTGTGGGGCGCAAACGAGAAATCGCTATTGCCTTCGATCAAATTTTAAACCGCAGCCATTTGGCTATTTCTGGCGATCTAGGCATGGGGAAGTCTTCCTTGCTACAATATCTTGCTTCACCTAAAGCTTGGCATGAGAGAAACGGAGAAGATGAGCTAGCCAACGCAGTGATTATTCTTCTCAATTGTGCAAAGATTACGCCCTTCACTCCTAGTGCCTTCTGGGAAAATATTCTGAGTAGCCTACAGAAGAAGTTTGAAGGGAATGATTTAATAGAATATATGCTTAAGGATAGTTTGGAAAAAAATAAGGTGGAGAGTTCAGATCTGGAAAAAGTGCTAAGGCAGATGAAGCGATTGATGGAACAACAATTTTTAGTACTTCTGATTGACAATTACGATGTCGCCCTCAATCCGAACAAAAACTATACCGAAGACGAAATGATTGTCTTCTTAAGCCAAATGCGCCGTCAGACACAAATAGAAAACCTCTCAACTGTTGTGACATCGACTCAACCACTACATCGATATGATGTCCCTCCGATAGGAGGTTCCCCCTTTTACTACAACTATTACTTTAAACGACTCGAGCCATTGAAGGATAACGAGGTCAATTCTTTGTTTGCTAAAATGCCCTTTGAATTAGACGATAAAATCAGGACAAACATTCGAGAATTTGCTGATGGGTATCCTGTTCTTCTTCAGAGAGTACTTAATTTATTATACAACACCCTAAGTAATACTAGAGAACCATTCGATCTTAAAAGTTTTAAAAAAGAGTGTATAGAACAAACTGATTTTATCCTCCCCCATATCTGGGAAGTTTGCACCCAGGTGCAACGCCAATATTTAATGTGCCTTGCCTTGTCTGATTCGGGAATTCCAGCCTCGCATCAGTACAGCCGACGTGCTATCGACAATTTTTTAATTCACAAACAAAAAATAGGAGATGAATTAGCGAATCGAGGAATAATTAAGCGGAAAACACAAGGAGATAGAGAATTTTATGAGTTTAAATTTTTGCTCATGAAAAGGTGGGGGCTTTTGAGAATTCAGTGCGGTCAAGAGAGTGACCTTATTCAGGAACTAGAGGACGTGTTTTTTGGCATTAGCCGTGGTCAACTAGAGCAACTAGCTAAGGTTATGAGTGCGTTATTAAACGAGCAACTAATGTCGATTGTTACTTCGATGTTCAGGTTTGTTACTTCGATATTCAGGTAAAAAAAATAACTAAAACACAAATCAAATAGTCTTTTCAAGATAAAATTATCCTCAAGATTACTGCCGTATGATATCCGAATCTGATACAGTGTCATCAAATCCTTTCTGGGTAAAAAATCCAGTTCCACAAGAGAATTTTGTGGGTCGCAAACGAGAAATCGATATTGCCTTCGATCAAATTTTAACTCGCAGCCACTTGGCTATTTGGGGCAGTGAAGGCATGGGGAAATCTTCCTTACTCAACTATCTAGCCTCGCCTCGAACTTGGAAAGAGATGGGATTAGAGTCTGAGCTATCTAAAGCAATTATAGTCTATGTCAATTGTATGAGTATTAACCCCTTTACTCCTAGCAAGTTTTGGCGTCAGATCCTGAAAGATACATCAAATTCATTAAATTCATTAAAGAATCAGCCCAATGGTGATGCTTCGTGGATATCTGATCTTACAAATGTGATCGCTGAACTTTTAGAACAACAAGAGGTAGAGAGTTACGCTCTACGCAAGGTTCTGAAGGAAATAGCCAATCTAGGTAAGTTTTTATTGCTTCTAGTGGATGAGTATGACGAAGCTCTGTTCCCAAATAAAAACTACACTGAAACCGAGATTTTAACTTTCTTGAGCAGCTTCCGCCAGCTAGCTGTCCATTATAGCGAAGGACAAAATCTAGCCACGGTGGTAGCTTCGTCTCGACCCTTAAACCAGATTGGTCCCCAAGTCTCTTTAAGAGGTTCTCCCTCGTATAACCACTACTACTTCTGTCCACTTAAGCCATTTGAGGACGCAGAGATAAACGAACTGTTGAGCAAGATGCCCTCTCAATGTTCACTGAACTCTGAACAACAGAAAGAAGTGAGAAAGTTAACAGGTGGACATCCCACTCTTCTACAAAATATATGTTTTCTCCTCTACCAGAACTTTTACCGGGAACATAGAAAAATTGATGAGCAATTTGAACAAGATTTCCTCAATGCTACCCAACAAGTCTTTGACTACACTTGGAAATCTACAAAACTAGAAGAACAGTTACTTTTAATGCTCATTGCCCTGCTGCGTCTGGAAGGTCATTTACCAAAAGATTATCCGTGCGACCTGATTAAGATTTGCGACCTGATCAAGATTGTTGACAAGATATTTACTCAGCAAGAGCGACAATTGAGAGACTTAGAGGCACAGGGATTGATCTTCCGCCAAACTGAACAAGGAAAAGAAGATTATTACTTTTCTTCTTCTATGATGGAACGGTGGATTATTCAGTGGATTATTCAGGAAATTCTCAACAACCAGGACGAAGTGGAACTTCATTTAAGCTTCTTCAGCCGTAATGATGTGAATCTAATCAAAAAAGTTTTAGACTCCCTGCGGCAGAATCGAGATGTAGTTATGCAGATGATAAGCAATGATTTCAAACGATCAGCAATCGTCTTTACTCGATAAATTTTTTTAAAAAAGCATAATAATCATGGAAGTCAGGCACCTAAATCCTTATATTATTGGCAGACCTATCAGAGCAAATGAACCTTATTTGTTCTTTGGACGAAAAAAACTATTCGCGTTTATTAAAGATAATTTGCTCCAAGGGACAGGGGGGTCTGGAGGTAAGACGATCTTGCTGTCTGGACAGCGCCGCATTGGCAAGACATCCCTACTCCAGAAAATCCCGAAAGCCGTTGATTTAAAAGAGTTCGTATTTGTTCAATTCGACCTTCAGGGAAGAGCTAGCCAGTCCCTACCCAAAATCCTGGAGGCATTAGCTGAGGAAATTTATTGGCATCCTGAAGTAGAAGGGAAGGTTGAACTACTATTACATCAGAATCTTGAAGACAATCCAGAGGTTTTCGCCACTCATTTCTTGCCTAAAGTCTATGAAGCACTGGATGGAAAGAATCTGGTACTCTTGCTAGATGAGTTTGATGTTTTAGAAGACGACAGAAGAGAGGCTGCCGCTAATCAATTCTTCCCTTATTTAGAATCTCTCATCCAGCACCAGGAGAAGCTCTTCATCATTCCGGTGGTGGGACGGCGACTAGATGATATGCCCAGATTGCTCAGGTTATTTAGAAATGCTCCAAACGAAAAAATTGGACTCCTAGAAAGAGAGGATGCTAGGAAGCTGATTACTAAACCTGCCGAAGACATTCTAAAATACAGTGATGAAGCGATTGAAGCAATTCTGGAACTATCGTCAGGACATCCCTACTTTACGCAACTTCTCTGCTCCAACATTTTCAGCCGAGCGAGGGAAAAAGAATGTCCTGAAGTCACGCGGGACGATGTAGAAGCTGTCATAGACAGTGCCTTTGAGAGTGGTGAAGCAGGGTTGACATGGTTTTGGGATGGGCTACCTCCTATTGAGAGATTGGTTTTTTCCGCGATCGCAGAAGCGCAAGAGAAAGGTAAACTTGGAGAATTATGGTCACCGTTTAGAGAATATGGTGTTCTTCAGCCAGATCACTTAAGTGCAGCAGAAAGAAGGCTGTTTGCTGAAGGTTTTTTAGAGGTAGACCCAGAAAACTCCGGCGTCTACAAGGTGGCTGTTGAGTTAGTTCGTCGCTGGTTAGTCAAGAAGCATTCCCTACGGCAAGAGCTAAGAAGTCAAGAGCTAAGAAATATATACTTTGAACTCGAAATTAAGGAATATCTAAATAAACAGATTGCTAAACGACCACTTGAATCTGTATTTCATGAACAATTCAACTTCAAAGATATATACATTTCCCTGAAGCCAAAACCTGTAAATGGTGCACAAATACTAGAACATGATTTGCGAGATTGGGCAAAGCAAGCACTTGAAGATTCTGGAAAACGGGATCAGGTGTTGTTTCTAGAAGGGGAAACTGGACAGGGTAAGAGTACATTTTGTCGGATGTTTGCCGATTGGATACAGCAACATGGGGATCCCCCTTGGACACCGATTTTGATTCAGTTGCGGGATATCAAGGTATTAGAAGCTAATTTTGAGAAAACCCTTCAGACAGCCTTACGTGACTGGCATTTTGCCGAAAACAATGACAATTGGTTAAAGTATCAAAATACCCGCTTTGTGTTCTTGCTGGATGGTTTAGATGAATTAATAACAGAAAGAAAAGCCAATCGAGGATTAGAGGCTTTTCTCCAGCAAGTCATTTATTTTCAACGTAGTTATGGATTGAAACCTGAAACCCCAGAACATCGGGTTTTGATAACGAGCAGTCCTTCAGCTTTACAAAGTTTAAAATCGCCAGTTATCCAGCAGCAGATACTTCCTCATCTAGAGCGGGTGAAAATTCAGCCGATGGACGAGAAACTTCAAAATCAGTGGATTAACAAGAAGTGGGCCAAAAAAGAGATAGTTGGATCCACTAAAGCCTTGGAGTTCATGCAGTTTTTAGACGCTCCCCCAGGACTTCGCAGCTTAGCACGAGAACCGCTATTGCTTTACCTCTTGGCAGCCATGTATCGGGACGACGAGTTGGAAGGTTTTGTGCCGGAGAGCAGTGATGAGGAAACTAAACTCAAAATCTATGAAAAATCCTTGGATTGGGTAATTACAAAGCAGTTGCCAGACTGGCTTACCCAAGAGCTAGAAGAAGGGAGGAATGAACAGAAGACAAAGGACTTGGAACGAATTCTAGCAGAAGCAGGATTATGTGCCATTCAATCTGGCGGTATTCGCACCACCATGACTATGCTAGAAGAACGTCTGGCAAATAAAGACAACAGACTTGCCAACTGGCTGATCCAGCGGGCGAAGACTAGGAGAGAACACAATACTGCCATCGCCTCCTTTTCAAAGGAATCTACTAGCAAGGGATGGGTCACATTCAACCACAAGAGCTTCAGCGAGTTCCTCTATGCCAAGCGATTGCTACAAAGCTTGAAAGACTGGACGAAGCGGCGGGAAGACTGCGAAGAATTTGTACTCCCCACAGATCGCCTAAATTGGGAGATATACGACCTCTTGGGCTTTGGTGGACTGACGCAAGAGATTGTCGGATATCTCAGACCATTACTGAAGAAAATCTCCAAAGATGTCCTGAAGCAGCTTTTTGAGCGGTTGCAAAATTTCCATATTTGGTGGTTTGAGGGAGAATTTATTAATAATGAACTGGCGGGAACTCTTGCTCAGAAAAAAATGCTGCAACTTAAAAAGCCACTGGAAGCACAGGGTCTCTTCCTCGGTCGGCGACAGATAGATATTTATACCGGGCTAAACGTGCTGATTTTACTTCTAGAGTTACACCGTGAGGCCCAAATTCACTTTTATCCCTGCGGCAAATTCACCAGTCTCTATACTGGCGAACAGCAGTACAGTTTAGAATCCCGTTCTAATTCCTTGGAAGCTGAAGAGGCTGAAGAGTTTGAACCATCTCGAATACTGCGTCTCATGAGCTACAGCCGTTGGCTTGGCGCTGAAATTTTTGTCAAGACGGTGGGACCATTTCTGGAACAGATAAATCTGCGTGGCGCAGATCTGCGTGGCGCAGAACTTTACGGCGTAAAGCTCAACAGGGCATACCTTAGCGGTGCAATTCTCAATGGCATCAATCTCAATGGTGCAGAACTCAATCAAGCATTTCTCGGTAACGCCAAACTCCGCCGTGCAGACCTCGGCAATGCCATTCTCAGTAATGCTTTCCTCGGCAATGCAGACCTCAGCAGTGCCTTCTTAGGTAATGCTAGTCTCGATAATGCAGTTCTTACTGGTGCTAATCTCCATACTGCCCTTCTCGGCAGTGCTAATCTCAGTGGAGCCTATCTTGGTGACGCAGATCTTAGTGATGCCAACCTTCGGGGGGCAAATCTCATGGACGCGGATCTCAGTTGTGCCAATCTCAGTGATGCGAATTTAAAAGGAGCGAATTTAAGTGGCACAAATCTGAGGGGTGCAAATCTGAAGAACGTTTCTTGGGATAAGAAGACGAATTGGCAAATGGTAAAATCGCTCCAAGAAGCATTGAATATACCCAAAAAATTGAAAAGTTAAAAATTGAAGAGTTTAACTTAGCTAGAGTGAATCTGGCTGCTACAGACCTCTCACTCTTACTACATAAAGGCAATTAAATCAATATGGAGTATGCGATCATGAATGAATTCTTATTGGCAGCACATATTGGTGGTACGAAAGCAAGACTATGCTTGCAAAAACCAGCACAAAAAAACAAACAAGACTCATTTAATTTTTCCTATGAAACTCGCTATTCCATTGGGAATTTTCAAGATGCGTTCCCTCTGGTAAAACAATTTCTTATAGACGCAGGACAAGAGTTGAGAATTCAATCTCCCAATATCAAGGGAGCTTGTCTAGCGGTTGCTGGTCCTGTTAAGGATAATAAGTGTAAAATGAGCAATTGGCCTTTGGAGATTGATGGCAACCTTCTAGCTCAAAAACTAGGAGTCGATCCAAAAAATGTTAAGCTAATTAACGATTTTGAATCCGTTGCCTATGGAATAAAGGAATTGAATAAATTAAAAAAATACGATTCCTTCGTGACCTTACAAAAAGTTGAGCCTCAGAACAAGGGACTAATTGTTGTGATTGGTGCTGCAACAGGTCTAGGTAAATCATTTTTAGTTCAAAAGTCAGATGGCGAAGAAGCTTACCCTACGGAGGGCGGACATATCGACTTTGCTCCCCGCACCGACTTGGAATTTAAACTCTGGCAGTACATCATCGAAAAGATCCGTATTGAGAATAAGCGGCCTCTTGACCGAGTTTCAGTTGAGCGGGTTGTTTCAGGTCGAGGTATTATGAGTATTTACCGTTTCCTAAGAGATTATCCAGATAGAGAACAGCTCTTACAACAGTTCAAACAGCAACGTATAGATGAACTTGAGGAGGAACTCTTAGAGGACATCGAGAAGCTTAGGGAAGCTCCAAACACTTCATCAGAGATAGAACAAATGATTAAGACTTGGCAAGAAGAGGATAAACGCTGTCGGGAATCTGTCGATCCGGCGGCAGTTATTGCCTCGGCTGCCCTAGCCAAGCGAGATCTCCTTTCCATGAGGACGATGCAGATGTTTGTAGAAATCTACGGTGCTGTAACGGGTAATTTGGCACTGCAATTCTTGCCTTATGGGGGACTTTACATAGCCGGGGGAATTGCACCGCAAATCTTGCCTCTCATCTTGGAACGCAGTTTTCTGCAAGCATTCCACCAGAAAGGTCGCATGAGCAAGTTACTAGAAAAGATCCCTGTATATGTGGTCAAGGATCTAGAGGTTGGTTTAATCGGAGCAGCACGCTACGCAGCGACAAAAATGAAAGATGTAGGTAAGGTCTGATCTGGAAATGGAGTTTGCTGATTATCTTAAAACAGGATGGATTTAAACAGTTATGAAACCCCTCTTACTAGCCGGAGATATTGGTGGCACCAACACGAGACTGCGATTGGAACAACAAGAGCAGGGTGTCCTTTATGAAAAAGACTTCTCTAACCAGAACTATCAAAACTTGGTGTTAGTAGTGAATGAGTTTCTCCAAGAAGCCGCCGAAAACTTGCGCTTTCCTCCTGTCCCCCAAAAGGCTTGTTTTGCGGTTGCTGGTCCTGTAGACAAAAACAACAATACCTGCAATATGACTAATCTAGGTTGGAATCTCGACGGAAACATCCTAGAGAAAGACTTAGAAATCTCTCATATTAAGCTGATTAACGACTTTGAAGCCATTGGTTACGGGATATTATCGCACTTAAAAAACCCTGAGCGGGATGTGTTGAAGCTGGATACCTTGCAAGAGGGTAAGCCCCGTAAAGATACCCCCATTGGCTTGATTGGAGTGGGAACGGGGTTGGGAGAAGCGTTTGCCCTTAGGGATGACAACTTTGAGGAGGTTTACCCGACTGAAGGCGGGCATATTGATTTTGCTGCCCGTTCTGAAGAAGAATTTCCGCTCTTGAAATACATCAAAACGAAATACAATCTTCCCCGAGTTTCCGTAGAGCGAGTAGTTTCCGGACCCGGTATTGTCGCTATTTACCAGTTTTTAAGAGACTCTAAGCAATACAGCGAATCGCCGGACATTGCAGACAAGATAAGAGCTTGGGAAGAGTCCGGCCGCGAGCTTTCAAAGGCACCTGTCGAAGCGATCGCACAGAAAGCAAACAAGAAAGATGAAGTCTGCAAAAAGACCATGGAGATATTTGTCAAAGCCTATGGTGCCGAAGCTGGCAATCTTGCCCTTAAACTCCTATCTTATGGGGGAATTTACATTGCCGGGGGCATCGCTCCCGAAATCCTCAAGGAGGGGACTTCTTTGCGGAAATCGTTCATGAATGAATTCCTTAACAAGGGTCGAATGAGCAAGTTAGTAGAGGAAATCCCCGTCTATCTCGTGAAAAACAAACATATCGGATTAATTGGAGCAGCATACTACACAGCTACCCAAATGGCCTAAGGCTTATAGCCCACATTCCACACCCCTAATTGTCAAAAAGGCTTTGAAAAATCAAAAAACATAGTTATGCCTATTGCTTGGCAGTAGTTTTCAAAAGGTTAAATCAGAAAAATATGAATAATATATAGTTAGCCAAATTATTGCTGGCATACACATCCATACCATAAGAAGGTACACGAATGTTTCTCGGTAGAAGTCGGAAACTAACCACTAATCCCTATCTAAAACTACTAATTCCTATCTAAATAGTTTGCACGTACCGCCTCTGCTACTTGGCAGACAATTTCTGGGTGAGAGGAGGCGATCGCCTGAACAATAAACCGAACTCGCTCTAAGAGGCTGTTTGAAAAGTCCCCCGACTCCTGGGTAGGGCGAAGCATTTGGACAGAAAATCCTGGGTGTTAGCCATCAGTTATCCCCCAAATGCTTCGCCCCTACAACTTTTCTGGGATATGATGGGATATTAATGAATGCAATATGAAATTACCCAACCCTGATAATGCTTACATTGATGAGAAAAAACTCACAGGTTATGCCTTAAACTTCGAGCACGCTGATGGGCAACATAAAGCTCGTGTTTTCAAATCTGCACTAAACTTAACTATTGATAATCTTGACAACATCAAAAATGCCCTTTTAAATGCCGTTAAAAACTATGATGCTATTCTAGATCAAACCAATCAATACGGACAAAAATATATTATTGACTTTCCTATGACTCGCCAAAATAAAACGGCAATTATTCATAGTGTTTGGATTGTCAAAAATGAAGAAAATTTTCCTTGATTAATAACCTGTTATGTACTTTAGGAGATAAGTATGAAATTACTAGACGTTGTTGCTCTTTTAGCAGATATCCCCGAATTAAACCTATATCGAGGACAAGTCGGAACAATTGTCGAAGAATATGAACCTAATGTCTTTGAAGTAGAATTTAGCGATATAAAAGGTCACGCTTATGCAATTGAAACCTTAAATTCTCATCAATTAATGGTATTACATCATCATCCCATAGACCACCCCAAAATAGCTGTTAATGCTTAAGTAACACAATATAGGGAACAGGGAACAGGGAACAGGGAACAGGGAATAGGGAATAGGGAATAGGTATTCAAAGGTTTATTGGCCCACCGCCTTCTCAATCTCCCAGTAAGTTGATGCCAAAGAATAATGGTAGGCTTTTTCTCCCATCATATAGATGGGTTGTGACTACCACTATACCATAGGTTAAGGCTAATCCGAACTAACCTAAAACGCTTATCCTCTCTATATTAGCTCTAGTTTTGTCTTAGATTCTAGCTAAAGTCCCGATAAGTAAGGCGATGGCCATTTTCATTATTGTAGGGGCGAAGCATTTGAGGGATTAATTGTGAAACGTATCATCAAGTTGGATATCCAAATGCTTCGCCCTTTCCTGGGTTGTCGGTGGGACATGAATCAAAATATATATAGGTTATCGGTGGGAGCAGGGCGAAGCATTCGGATATATAATTTTTGGTCGAGTTCGATGATTTATCCTCCGAATGCTTCGCCCCTACAGTATTTTTATGAATATATGTAAACAGCAGGCGAAGCCGGTTGAGTTGGCGATCGCAGTCGTGGGGTAGCGATCGCCTATCGCTGTTAGTCTAAACTCCAATACCCAACTAACTTGTCAAACAGCCTCTAAGGTTGGGATTGGGGATTATCCTTGGCGATCGCCAGCATTAAATTCGATTCATTGAGCCCAAAATTGTAGCCAATTCCAAAATCTATCTTTTTAATGTTGCTATTAGATCGATAGATTTTCATTAGATCTGGCTGATATTCCTCCTGATTGAATGGAGCACGGGGTGGGGTATAGTTGCCGTAAAAATTCAAATTCCATTTATCTGAATTAAAAGCTTTGACTGGAATTCCAGAATCATCTTGCAGCAAACTAACGCTTTGGGACAATACCAGATTCCGGATAGTGGAGAAATTCGAATAGTGCATCAGATAGGATGCCGCTTTAAGATAAGTTACAGGTTTGTCGAATTTCTTGACAAATTCATTAAATTCCGGTGTTTTTTCTAGACCTGCATTAGATAAATCGGTGGAGAAATAATACAGAGTGCGAGGGTTACGTTCTCCTTCCGGTACAAAGGAAATCTTAACACCTGGAATCATACCCTCATCTAGCTTCTGAATATTAGCCTCTTTGTCCAGCCCGATGTATTCCACATCCAGTATCCTATTATTAGTTCGGGCCATGAAGAGAAACAAAAAGGGCACAGTTCCTTGCCTTGCCATATCTACCTTCATATCATTGGTGCGGAAAAAGCTCCATTGCATGATGGCATGGAGAGAACCCCTAATCTGCTGCAATTTTAGATTTCTTTCAGAGGCGGATAGTTTCTCAAAATCTGGGATAGTTCCTACCGGTTCCAATGCCACCAGTACATATTCACTTGCCTGGGGAAATAAAGAATAGGCATATAAAAAATCTGGGCCGCTAAAGGGATAAAAAATAGACGGTGAAGATGCGTTGATAGATTTCAGTTCTTCTGCTGACCATTTTCTGACTTTAGATAGCTGTTGCGGTTCCAGTTTTGCCCAGGCATTCTCTAAAAAGTTTCTATGATTGATCCAGGCGTTACTCTTTTGAATGTCAGCAAACGCACTGGTATCCTCCACCTTCATCCCGGCAATCAACTTGGCTGTATCTGTCCAGCGATCGGACTTGGCCATATCAAACTCAGCCAGGGGATCCTTCGGAGGTTCAGGGGTTGGAAGAGGAATTGTTTGTGCCCTCGTGAGAGTTTCTTCTGCTCCTAGCTGACTGTCATTATTATTGGCACAGGACTGAAGAAAAACTAGGAGTCCAATTGTAGCAAACAAAAGAGACAGTGATTTTTGTCTTTTCATAGTATTTGTCGGCAAAAGTACTTTAATTGTTGCTTAATTTTTAGAATCTGACTACGCCAGTTTACGCTTGGAAGCAAAAAAGTAGACCGGCAGACCGAGAGCAATTGTTCCCAATCCTGCCAGGGATTCTATCGGTTTGCCAGTGAAAACAAAGATGAGAATCCAGAGACTGATAGCCAAGAAGATAATTGGTGTCACTGGATACCCCCAGGTTTTGTAAGGTCGGGGAACTTCCGGATGCCTGAACCTGTGGACAAATAAACCCAAAACCGTGATAAAGGAAGACAGGGTCAGGGTAAATCCGAGATAGGTAATCACTGCCTCAAAACTGGAAGTAATCAACAAAACCAGGACGATGGCTAGCTGAAGGAGAATGGCATAGTAAGGAATGCCGCTGGTATTTTTTCTTGCCAGCAGTTTAAAGAAAGGAATATCTTCTCCAATTACCTGGGTTACTCTCGGTCCCGCCAAAACCATTGAGCTGATGGAAGAAATCAGCCCAAAAGAGATTAGCAGTCCCATAAGCTTCGCCCCTGAGGAGCCAAAAATCTGGTTGGCGGCTATGTATCCTACCTCCAGTTGTCCTGCTAGTTCTTCGATGGGAGTGGTGTACAGAAAAATAAAGTTGAGCAGCAGGTATAATACCATGACAATCGCCGTACCTGCTAATAAAGAGCGGGGAACATTTTTTTCCGGCTCTTTCACCTCACTGGCTAGGTAGACAGCAGCATTCCAGCCGGAATAGGAATAGGTGACATATACCAGGGAAATGGCAAAGGGAGAACTCAAAATCAGTGGTAGATCTCCAGAAGATGGCAGGAAGCCGATATCTTGGGAGTTTGCCAGCAAAAATCCGCAGAAGATCAGGACGACAATCAGCAGGACTTTCAAGAGGGTGAAAACCTGTTGAAAAGAACTTCCCAGCTTTAGGTTCCTTGTATGAATGAGGGAAACTGCTATGACTACAAACAAGGCGATCGCCATTGGCTCAAAAACCGGGAATACGCTCTTGAAATAAGCTCCCAAAGCCATCGCTGCTGCTGCAATCGGTGCGGCAAAACCCACCGTAACGGAAACCCATCCCGAAAGGAAGCCAATTACGGGATGATAAATTTTGGATAGATAATGATACTCTCCGCCAGAACGGGGCATTACTGCTCCCAGTTCACCGTAGGAAAGCGCACCGCAAAGGGCGAAGATTCCGCCTATCATCCATAAGGACAGTAAAGCAAAACCGGATTTGATATCTGCAACCTGGAAGCCCAAACTGGTAAAAACGCCTGTTCCTATCATATTGGCTACCACAATGCAGATAGCTGTAAACAGGCTGATAAGAGGAGGGTTTTGATTCTGATTGGAATTCATCCGAATCTTGGGAGTTTGTTGAATTAAATCTTAGGATAACTATATTTAAGACTAATGGGAAAAACTATTCGTTCCACTGCTGCGCTATCCATAACTCTGCTAGCACTTGTTGCTGGATGTTCTGATGCTGATTCACCCCAAGGGATATCTCCATTTCCTCAGTCCGATGGTGCAAGAGAACAGGTGAATCCCGTTGAGCCTGTGGAAAAGCCCGATATTCCCCAGACTGTAACCACCGAATATCCAGATCCAGCCACTCAAAAGAAAATTGAGCAATACCTCAACGGGATAGCTGCCAAAGGATTTCCCCAGGAAAACCAAGGGGTATGGATGCAAGGGGGCAATACCCTTTTAGCAAATCACCGGGGCACAGTGCCTCTGCCAGCCGCTTCAATAGCCAAGGTAGCAACAACTCTGGCAGCGCTGCAAACTTTCGGACCCGACCACCAGTTTGTTACTCTGTTTGGAGCAACTGGTCCGATTCAAAACGGGGTTCTGCAGGGTGATTTAGTGATTCAGGGAGGGGAAGACCCCTTTTTTGTCTGGGAAGAGGCAGTTGCCACAGGCAATCTCCTCAATCAGATAGGCATCAAGGGGGTGACTGGAAATTTGGTCATCACGGGCAAATTTTACATGAACTTTGAGTTAGATTCCCTCAAGTCAGGGAATCTGCTCAAGCAAGGGTTGAATGCTCAGATTTGGCCGCCGGAAGCAGAAACCCAGTATCAGACTTTGCCCCCTGGCACGCCTCGCCCCCAGGTGGCGATTGAGGGTTCAGTAAAGGTGATGTCCTCAAGTCCTAGCAATGTGCGGCATCTATTGCGCCATTATTCTTTCCCCCTCGCCGAACTGATTAAGAAGATGAATCGGTACAGCAACAATGTGATGGCTGGTACGTTAACTGATTCTGTCGGCGGCGCAAAAGTAGTGGCACAAAAGGCGGCTGAAGCGGCTGGGGTTCCTCAAGCAGAGATTCAACTCGGTTTAGGAAACCGGATTTCTCCCCGCGCGGCAGTTGCCATGTTTCTGGCAATTGAGCGCTATCTTCAGCCTTATAACATGACTGTTGCGGATGTGTTTGCCATTGTGGGAAAAGATAAAGGAATATTGGAGGAGCGCCAGCTTCCCCGGTTGTCAGTCCTTAAATCGGGTATTTTTAATAATATCAGTGCCTTAGCGGGAGGGTTGCCCACAAAGGGGCAAGGGACTGTCTGGTTTGCGATTATGAATTTAGGAGCAAAATCTGATGAAGTTCGCACTGAGCAAGAAGTTCTCCTGAAAAGTCTTTTGAATGATTGGGGAGAAGTTCAATTCTCGCCAGCAGAGTTAACACCATTAGCGGGCAGGAAAAGCAAAACGTCTCGTACTGAGGTTGTTAAGAAGTGATAACAAATCCGGGTTAACTATCACTTTTTTGAGGGCAGTAGGGAACAGGGAACAGGGAACAGGGAACGGGGAACGGGGAAAGTGACTACTAAGTAGTCGGACATAAATTTTGTCACCTGAGTTAAGAAATGTAAACAGCCTCAATGCCTTACTGTTGCCTGTTGCGCCCAGCCAACAACGTCGATGCTGGGCGCACTGTTGCCTTGTCCTCACAGTTAACTTTAATTGTGTCCAACTACTTATAGCCGTCAAGTTTTTGCTCCAATTAATTGGGGTCAGGTTCGTTTAACTATATATAAGTGATAATTATACTACATAACCGATAATCTCGTCATAAAAGCCTCCCGTGGCGGTCTCCGAGCTGCGGAGCAGGGGCGTTAGCCTAGGTGCGCCTACGGCGAGCGCCGGACAAAAACTCCCTTGTCTCAAACAATCTTACTCATCAAGATTATAAAATAGTACTTGATCTATAATTGAGTTCTGAAGAGGTTGAATCATTTATCCTCTGACTGTTACTATTAAACTTAAAGGAGGGATAGCTAATGGTTGCTGAACGATCTCCAGAATCCCAAAAACCAATGAAAGATTTTTCGGACTGGGATAGAGAAGAACAGATTCGCAAAAACCAAGCAGCCATTCAAGTCATCCGAGAATGGCTCAATGAAGACATCTCAGAAGAGGAGAAAAAAGCCAGAGAAGAACAATACGAAATTTTTAGGAAAATTCTGTTGAAACCAACTTTGTGATCACTGAGTATGTCAAATTTTCAATAACAACAAACGCAAGATAGTAAAGCTAATCGCCCCGATAATTGCAGTAACAGGTAAGGTAATCACCCAGGCTCCGACAACAGATTTCACTGTTTGAAAGCGCACATTTTGCCATCGCTGAAGCAGTCCGATACCAACAACACTTCCGACAAGAGCATGGGAGGTGGAAACGGGTAAGCCTAGGCGAGAAGCAAGTAAAATAGTTGTAGCGGTAGCGATTTCTGCACAGAAGCCACTACTGGGTTGCAAAGGAATAATCTCTTTCCCAACGGTAGTAATTACATTTTTCCCCTGAAATGCCAAACCAGCCACAATACCCAAACCACCGAGGACTAAAATCCAGTAGGGGATATTTAAGCCGTTGAGAGGAACAGAACCAGTGCGTAAAATATAAGTGATCGCCGCTAATGGTGCGATCGCATTCCCCACATCATTCGAGCCGTGAGCAAAAGCAACAAAGCAAGCACTGAGTACTTGAAAACGTCCTAGCAACCTCTCTACGGCTTGGTTTTTCGGATTTTTAATTAAATTATCATTTACCCCCACTTGCAAGCGTTCTAGGTCATTCCAGCTACCTATGGTGAGACTCACAGCAGCAATACCACCAGCAGCAATGGAGAGGTCATGGGTGGGAATCGGCAGAGAGTTTAAAAAAGGTGTATCAAATAGGGTGGGTAAAACGATTACACCGAATACTCCTAATAAAATGGCACTCAACCAGGGAATCCACTCCCGCAATTGTCTTAAAGAATCCCTCTGATTGAGAATCCAACGCCTTATCAAACTATAAAATAGAGCAGCAACTATACCACTAATTAATGGCGCGATCAGCCAAGCGAGGCAAATGCGACCAATATTTACCCACTCCACTGCTCCATATCCCGCTGCTACCCAACTAAATCCAGCGATCGCACCGACAATGGCATGGGAAGATGCCACAGGCAAGCCTTGACTGGTGGCAATTTGTAGCCACAAACCACAAGCTAACAGCACTGAAACCATTCCTAGTATTAGTAATTGGGGAGTCTCAACAAAGAGGGAGGGGTTTTCCACCTTCGTTGCTAGAGTAGCAGAGACATCCTGACCAAAAACCACTGCACCAATAAATTCGAGCACCCCAGCAATTAACAGCGCTTGTCTGAGAGTAAGCGCCTTTGAACCTACAGAAGTCCCCATGGAGTTGGCAACATCATTGGCTCCCAGATTCCAGGCAACATAGAATGCCAGTAGTGTAATTAGACTAACTTGAAGTATTGTTGACATAGGGAGCAGGGACTCGCTTCGCTCAAAGGCAAAAGGCAAAAGGCAAAAGGCAAAAGTAGGGAGCAGGGGAAGAAAAATACAGAAAATTGATCAAGGGGGTTTTAGATCCGGATTCAGTATAATTTCTAGAAAATTCACTGGCAGCTTGGTAAGGAAATTTCACCGAATTTGTAGACAGCCTCTAGTGCTTCTATAGATTAGTCAGCTCAAATTGAGCAATTT
Organism: Xenococcaceae cyanobacterium; assembly: GCA_051439465.1. Taxonomy (GTDB): domain Bacteria; phylum Cyanobacteriota; class Cyanobacteriia; order Cyanobacteriales; family JBFRWF01; genus JBFRWF01. The sequence continues at coordinate 36,472 of JBFRWF010000068.1, forward strand.
ATGAAATCCAAAAGGTGGGCAATGTCACTCGCTAGACTAGGGCGTGTCTGCAAAGTACAAAATCTAGGTAGGGGCGAAGCATTCGGGCGATAATTTATCGGTGAAACCAAAGGTTTTATGTCCGAATGCTTCGCCCTTCTGGGGGTTTGCAGACAGACCTTAGACTTCGTCCCTACTACGCAGCACGTCGCTGCTCCGCAGAGCTCTCAAAGGCAAAAGGTAAAAGGCAAAAGGCAAAAGTAACCCTACAGATGAGCTGCTCCGCAGGGACGATCTGCGCAGCAGCGACGTAAGTCTAGTCTATCCGGGGGCACCAGACCACAATTTTTCTTGGGTCAATGGTTGGAGTAATTATTCAGCCTATCTGTAATCTTGTTTCGGGTATCGCTGGGTGGTGAGTCCGAAATAAAGCTTGCTTTCTCGCCTTGCCCAGCTGACAGAGTTGTCACCCCATAAGGTCAAGATGACTATAGTCTGCCTGCAAACCAGGGGAGGGCGAAGCATTTGGACAGAAAAACCTAAGATTGAGGCATAATTTGTCCCCCAAATGCTTCGCCCCTACATAAGATTTTGGACTTTGCAGACACGGCCTAGGTACCTGGTCGAAGGCGCAGGTGCTCGCTCAGATGGGAGCGATCGCCCATGGCATTCAATAAAGGACCGCGATCGCGAAACTCCACAATGCTGACAGAAGCAACTGGCATATTGATGCGATCGCGATAGCGCCCTACATCAATTCCCAACAGGGAGCACAGCATAATCCGAATCGTTGCTTTATGGGAAACGACGAGAACATTGCCCGTGCTGTAAGTTTGCTCAATCTCTTCTAGCACCAACGAACTGCGGCGAGCGATATCGACACCTTTTTCCCCGCCCGTGGGGGAATTCCAACCGGGATCGGCTAACCAGCGAACGTATTCATCATGGAACTCGCGATTGACTTCCTCAGAAGTTTTCCCCTCCCACTTACCGTAGGCAATTTCTTTAAGGCCGTCTCTAGATTGCATTTCTATCCCCATCGCCTCGCACAGAGGTTTTGCCGTAGCTACGGTGCGGCGCAGGGGACTGGTAAAGACTGCTGTCCAAGGTAGAGATTTATAGGCAGCAGCAAAATCCTCTGCCATCTGTAAACCTTCTGGGGTTAAGTCTATGTCAAGGGCTCCACAGTATCCCCCTGTCTGGCTAGTAGTGGTTTCCCCATGTCGCAAGAAATAGATTTTTAGGCTCATGAGTTGGTCTTTAAAGACAAAAAAGCTTTTATTTGTTTAATTCTATTCTCTAAGTCTGGAGTTCATCCAACCGTGGATATCTCTGCAGTTTACCCATCTGTGAGTCAATAGTCTGCTTAACCCTCATCTAAATATGTCCTAACCTGCCATCGTATTGCTATAGCCTTTACCGCAGCCATCAATCCCACTGAATGCTACCAAGATGCTACGCTGTGCCGGAACTTGGCAACCCGTTTTCAGAATTGTGGCAATGCCATTTTGGATGTTGGACATTGGTATTATAGCTTCTACTAGAGGGGGTAAGGGTTCTGGTCGTTTTATATATGTTTTGATTTGCCAGATATAGGTACTTTAGAACAGGAAAAAGGGGAGTGAGCAATAGTAACTCCCCATAAAATCCAAAAGTATCAATTAAACCTTCAACCCTGCATTGGCTTGGGTATACTCCTCCAATTCAATGGGGACAGGTTCCGCGTTCCAAATGTCCTGACAGTATTCCTGAATGGAGCGATCAGAAGAGAACTTACCCATACGAGCCACATTCAGAATCGACATCCGCGTCCAGTTCTCTTGATTCCGATAGGCTTGACTCACCTGATCTTGACAGTCAATATAAGACTGATAATCAGCAAAAAGCATATACTGATCTTCATACAGTAGCGAGTCTACCAGCGGCTTGAAGAGATTTGGATCGCCATGTGAGAACAATCCCTCACTAATGCGATCGATCACTTCTTTGAGTTCAGCATTGGAATTGTAGTAATCCCAAGGGTTGTAACCTTTGGCTTTCATAGCATAGACTTGCTCGGTTGTCAACCCAAACAGGAAGAAGTTCTCAGCTCCCACCTCTTCTCGGATTTCGACGTTTGCCCCATCGAGGGTACCGATTGTTAGTGCTCCATTCATGGAGAATTTCATGTTGCCAGTACCAGAGGCTTCTTTTCCAGCGGTGGAAATTTGCTCGGAAAGATCGGCGGCAGGATAGATCCGTTGGCTATTGGTCACGTTATAGTCTGGCAGGAATACAACCTTGAGGCGATCGCGCACATCGGGGTCTTTATTAACCACATCGCCAACGGAGTTGATCAGCTTAATAATCAACTTCGCCATGACGTAGCCCGGAGCGGCTTTGCCACCAAAGATGAAGGTGCGAGGCGTGATGTCAATATCTGGATTGTGCTTGATCCGGTTGTAAAGCGTAATAATGTGGAGCACATTCAGATGCTGACGCTTGTACTCGTGAAGTCGCTTAACCTGGATGTCAAAGATGGAGTCTGGATTGACTGTCAGACCTTGCTGTTTTTGAATATATGCGGCGAGATCCTGCTTTATCGCCTGCTTAATTTGCCGCCATTGGCTGCGGAATGAACCATCCTCAACAAATGCTTCTAGTTTCTTGAGCTCCTCCAAATTCTTGATCCAGTTGTCCCCGATTTTCTCGGTAATGAGCTTAGCTAGTTTGGGATTGCTCAGAACCATCCAGCGGCGCGGTGTTACCCCATTGGTTTTATTGTTGAACCTTTCAGGCCACAACTCGTAGAAATCCTGCATAACATCCTTCTTGAGCAGTTCTGTATGCAGAGCTGCAACACCATTGATGGCATGAGAGCCAACAGTAGCTAGGTGCGCCATGCGCACGTACTTCTCACCACTTTCATCAATCAGCGACAGTCTCGCTAACCGCTCATTATCCCCTGGGTACTTAATCCGAATTTGGTCAAGGAAGCGCCGGTTGATTTCATAGATAATCTCTAGATGTCTTGGTAAAAGTTTACCAAATATGCTCAAAGGCCACTTTTCTAGCGCTTCGGGCAACAGGGTATGGTTGGTATAGCCAAAAGTGTTTTGGGTGATATCCCAGGCTTTATCCCAATCTATATGATACTCATCCACCAACAGGCGCATCAATTCGGCAACGCCAATAGAGGGGTGTGTATCATTGAGTTGTACAGCAAACGTCTCATGGAAGTTATCTAAGCTCTCCTCTTCATACAGATGTATGCGAATCATATCTTGAAGGGAGCAGGAAACGAAGAAGAATTGCTGCCCTAGGCGCAGTTCCTTGCCTTGAATTGGCTCATCATTGGGATAGAGAATCTTGGTCAAGTTTTCGGAAAGAACCTTGTTGTCAACCGCGCCGTAGTAGTCCCCGACGTTGAACCTTTGGAAATCAAAAGATTCACAGGCTTCCGCTTTCCATAGACGCAGGGTATTGGCGGTATTAACTTTATATCCCAGAATCGGGGTATCATAGGGAATTCCTTTGAGGACATACTCCGGCACCCAGCGCACCCGATAGTTACCTTTCTCATCGGTATAGACTTCGGTGTGACCGCCGAACTTCACTTCAACCGCTGAATCCGGACGAGGAATTTCCCAGGGATTGCCAAATTGCATCCACTTGTCGGTGATTTCAACTTGCCAGCCGTCCTGAATCTCCTGGTCGAAGATGCCAAATTCGTAGCGAATTCCGTAGCCGATCGCTGGAATTTCCAGGGTTGATAGAGAGTCCATATAGCAAGCGGCAAGGCGACCTAGACCGCCATTACCTAAGCCGGGTTCCTCTTCCTGCTCAATCAGTTCTTTGAGATCGAGTCCAGACTCTTCAACTGCTTGGCGCACTTGTTCATAGATGCCCAAGTTGATCAAGTTATTGCCCAAATGAGGACCGACGAGGAATTCTGCTGAGAGATAGCAAACAACTTTGACATCTTTTTTGAGGTAGGTTTGAACTGTGTTGATCCAGCGTTTAAGGAGGCGATCGCGCACCGTATAAGCCAGAGCCATGTAGTAATCATTTTTGCTAGCAATGTCAGGAAACTTGCCCTGGATGTAGAAGAGGTTATCGGCTAAGGCACGCCTGAGGGTTTCTTTACTTAAACCCGTGCGATCGTCCTCTACCTGTACTTGTACTGCTGTAGTTGGGTTAGGTGGATTCATTTTATTATCTTTCTTTCGTAAATTAACTAGGTAATGACAGTTGGCTTCTCTCGCCCTGTGAGGTTGCGAATCTGAGCAACCTCATCGGCAAGGGCAATCAAAGTTCCGAGTGCTTGTTGTGGATCGAGGTCATGCTTGGCGGAGTCCGGCTCGTAGCTTTCCACATAAACTCTTAGGGTTGCACCCTGAGTACCCGTACCTGAGAGTCGAAACACAATGCGAGAGCCATCGGTGAAGCCAATCCGAATGCCCTGCTTCCGGCTAATGCTGCCATCAACGGGGTCGGTGTAGCTAAAGTCATCTGCATACTCCACCTCGTATTGGTCAAACTGCTTCCCTTTCAGGGTTGGCAATTTCGAGCGCAGATTTTCCATCAGGGTGTTGGCTTTATCTGTCTCCACCCCTTCATAGTCATGGCGGGAGTAGTAGTTGCGACCATAGGTTTTCCAGTGTTCCCGCACAATCTGCTCGACGGATTGCTGCCGCACTGCCAGGATATTCAGCCAGAACAGGACAGCCCACAGCCCATCTTTTTCCCGCACGTGGTTGGAACCCGTGCCAAAGCTTTCTTCACCGCAGAGGGTGGCTTTGCCTGCGTCTAGGAGGTTGCCGAAGAACTTCCAGCCGGTGGGAGTTTCATAGCAGTCAATGCCAATCTGGGCAGCAACTCGATCCACTGCCTGACTGGTGGGCATCGATCGCGCTACCCCTGCCAAACCAGAACTGTAGCCGGGGACTAGCTTGGCGTTAGCCGCTAACACTGCCAGACTATCGCTAGGGGTGACGAAGAATTTGCGCCCCAGAACCATGTTGCGATCGCCATCTCCATCGGAAGCAGCTCCAAAATCTGGTGCATTCTCTCCGTAGAGGATATCGACCAACTCGTGGGCATAAACCAAATTCGGATCGGGATGTCCCCCTCCGAAATCCTCTAGGGGCGTACCATTGATCACAGTTCCCGCTGGTGCGCCCAACCGCTGTTCAAAAATGGCATTGGCATAAGGTCCGGTTACCGCGTGGAGGGAATCCATGCACATGCGGAACTGCCCAGAGGTCAGGAGTTGATGAATGCGATCGAAATCGAATAGAGACTCCATCAACTGGGCATAGTCTGCCACCGAATCAATGACTTTAACTGTCATCTTTCCAAGTTCAAAGGTGCCCAGCTTGTCTAAATCCACATCAGCCGCTTCGAGTATCCGGTAGGCATCAATTGTTTTACTATGGGCATAGATCGCCTCCGTCACCTTTTCAGGAGCAGGTCCCCCGTTGCTGATGTTATACTTAATGCCAAAATCCCCCTCCGGACCACCAGGATTATGGCTAGCAGAGAGAACAATGCCACCGAAGGCTTTGTAATTGCGGATGATGCAGGAAACAGCAGGGGTAGACAAGATGCCACTCCTACCCACCAGTACCCGTCCAAATCCATTGGCGGCTGCCATTTTCAAGATGATCTGGATGGCTTGGCGGTTGTAGTAACGACCATCACCCCCCACCACTAGGGTCTGTCCTTGGTAGCCTTCCAAGCTATCGAATATGGACTGAATGAAGTTTTCCAGATAATGAAGCTTTTGACAGACTGGGACTTTCTTGCGCAGCCCAGAAGTACCGGGCTTTTGGTCTGTAAAGGGTTGTGTGGATACGGTATGTATGTTCATGGGATTCAGAGTAGCTGTGATGACGCAATTTAACGCTTCTTCTGAGCCTATGTAATTAATCCTAAATGCTCAACCAGCGGAGACGGTTAGACTGGATGGCTTTGCCCGATCGCCCTGCAATACTACCCCTCGGTGATTGGCTTCCAGGTGCCGCACAATTTTATAGACTGCTTCAACTTTATCAGGAGATCCAGCCTTCTGTGCCAGATCAGTCAAATTTAGAGGTTTACCTTCGTTCTGGAGAACCTGCACAACTTGCTTCTGCAAATCCAGAATCAATGCAGCTGCCTTCTTACCCGCTTCTACACCTGGTTGATGGTAGCCATTGATATTCACCAGGGAGGCATATAATCCGACTGCCCTTTCGTAGAGGGCAATCAATGCCCCCACCGTGCGGGGATTCACCTGAGGAATCGTAACTGTAATCGAGTCGCGGTGATTTTCGTAGAGCGCCTGCCGAGTTCCTTGTAAAAATCCTGACAGGTAGTCACCAGAAGTGATCCCCGGCTCCACCTCAAAAAAAGGACCTTGACGATCTTCGAGAACCTCAATAAAGGTAGCAAAGAAATTCGGCACTCCCTCCCTGAGCTGCTGTACATAGGCATGCTGATCCGTACTGCCTTTGTTCCCATAGACCGCAATTCCCTGATGGACAATTTGACCCTCCAGGTCTTTTTCCTTACCCAGAGACTCCATCACCAATTGCTGCAAGTAGCGGCTGAACAGTAGCAGACTGTCCTTATAGGGTAGCACCACCATGTCCTTCTCCCCCTTGCCATTGCCTGCATAGTACCAGCAGAGCGCAAGCAGCGCTGCCGGATTACTCTTGATGTCGGGCACTCGGGTCGCTGCATCCATTTCCTTTGCACCAGCTAGCATGGCACGGATATCAATGCCCTGTAGGGCGGCTGGCAGCAGGCCTACTGCAGACAGTTCTGAGGTGCGTCCTCCCACCCAGTCGTACATGTGAAATTCCCCAAGCCAGCCTTCAGCCTTTGCCAGAGCATCCATTTTACTTCCTTCAACCGTAATCGCCACGGCATGTTTGGCAAAGTTCAAACCCTGACGCTCATAAATGTGCTTAACCTCCAACATCCCGTTACGGGGTTCGGGCGTGCCACCGGACTTACTGGTGTCCAAGATCAGGGTACTGTTAAGGCGATCCTTAATCTGGCTCAGAACTCGATCAATGCCTGCCGGATCAGTGTTGTCAATGAAGTGAATCCCTAGGGGAGGAGAGTCGGGAGCTAGGGCAGCCGCCACAAACTGGGGACCGAGTGCTGAACCGCCAATACCAATCGAGAGGATATCAGTAAACTTTGGTGCCTCAGGTGGATGGATCGTGCCCCCATGAACCTTTCGGGCAAAGTCTTCAATTTGATTGATGGTCTCAACAATCTCTGTCTTGAGCTCCTCAGTGGGTGCTAAATCTGGATCCCGGAGCCAATAGTGACCCACCATGCGGTTCTCATCCGGGTTGGCGATCGCTCCCTTTTCCAGGGCTTCCATATCTTTAAAGGCTTTAGCAAACTTAGGCTGTAATGTTTCCACTAGCCTGGAATCAAACCGCATCCAGCTGACATCCAGATAAAGTCCTAAGCCTTTGTGGTAGTAGAGCCAGTCTTGATAACGTTGCCAGAGTGCAGCTGTATCCATAAGTAAACCTCAAATTTTTTCTATTGAACAATCTCAAAGGTCATTTCAGAACCACTTTATTGGTAACATTCGCCTCGGAATCAAGGTCGTAGACGATGGGAACGCCAGTGATGAGTTCAACTTTGGGAACTTCTTCAGGACTGAGGTCTTCGAGTACCATGATGATTGAGCGCAGGGAATTGCCGTGAGCAGCAACTAAGATAGTATCGCCATGTTTTATGTGACTCAGCATGCGGCTGCGACAGTAAGGAATTACTCGTTTCTGGGTGTCCTCCAGACTCTCACCACCGGGAGGTCGAACGGAATAGGAACGACGCCATTCCTGAACCTTCTCCTTACCATATTTCTGGGCGGTCTCAGCTTTGTTCAATCCTTGCAAGTCACCGTAGTAACGTTCATCTAAAGCCCGACTGAGGAAAATGGGAAGTTCCTCGTCCGAATTTCCCTCATACTTGTCCCAGCCATGCCAGTCGGGGTCGTCAGAATCGTGTTTGAGAATGGTAATTTTCCCCCCGCAGACTTCATCACACTCTGTCAGGCAGATAATCGCCGTCTCGATCGCCCGAATCAACATGCTGGTAAAGCACACATCCACCACTAAATTTTTTTCCTTTAACTTGCAAGCTGCGATCATAGCCTCAGCACGTCCCCTTTCGCTCAAGGGAACATCAACCCAACCGGTAAATTTGTTGGCAGCATTCCAGAGGCTTTGACCGTGACGAATGAGAATGAGTTTAGCCATATTGGTGATTGGTGATTGGTGATTGGGAAAAATTATGAATTATGAAGTCAAATGACTAAATCGTGTGAATCTTAACAAAATTAGTTCCCCGCGCCTTCTTCGTTGGAATACCTCCAACAATCAATATTTTCTCACCAGGCACGGCTAAATTGCGTTGCAATAAAGAGCTTTGAGCCTGACCAACAAGCTCCTCAAAAGACTCCACCTCCCGCTCAAGCAGTAGGGGTTTCACTCCCCAAACTAAGTTCAAGGCGTGGTAAACCTTAAGGTTGGGAGTCAAGGCAACCACAGGAGCTTTAGGACGCTTTGCTGCTGCTAGTGCAGCTGTGTAACCCGTACTGGTGAAGGCAACGATACATTGCAAATCCAGAACCTTATCAATGGTGTTGAGAGCTTCACTGAGGGCATGGGTTTCATCTGTTGCCGCCGGGGGGTAGTTAACAAAGTTGATCTCCGGCTCTACATCGGTAGCAATTCGCCCCAACATTTCCACTGCCTTCACCGGAAACTTCCCAACAGCCGACTCTCCAGACAACATGACGGCATCAGTTCCGTCGATAATTGCATTGGCCACATCACTGGCTTCCGCACGAGTCGGACGGGGGTTGTGAATCATGCTGTCGAGCATCTGAGTGGCGGTAATCACTGGAATGCCTTTTTTGTTACAAAGCCGAATAATCTGCTTTTGCAGCAGCGGCACTTTTTCCGGACTCATTTCTACGCCCAAATCCCCCCGTGCCACCATTATGCCTTGACACTCAGCGACAATGGCTTCTAAGTTGGCGATCGCTTGGGGCTTCTCAATTTTTGCCATCACTGGCGTGGTTTGGGCACCTTTTTGTTTGAGAAATTCTTTTAGTGTGCGGATATCTTCAGCACGGCGGACAAAGCTCAAAGATACCCAGTCTACCCCTTGGGATATGCCGAATTCTAAATCCTGCTTATCTTTGTCGGTAAGGGAGGGGAGGCGCAGAATTAAGCTGGGCAGATTCACCCCTTTGCGGCTTTTCAGGATACCGCCCTCGATGATTTTGCATTTTACTGCCTGGCCTGCGATCTCCTCTACTTTTAGTTCCAAGAGTCCGTCATCAAGGAGTACCTGCGCCCCTGGTTCTGCTTCTTCAGCTAGGTAGGGATAGTCGATGGATACTGTGTTCGGTTGATTTTTGAACTCAGCAATTGGCACTAAGGTTAGATACTCACCTTCAACTAAAGAAATCTCCCCATCGGGCAACTGACCTACCCGGATTTTCGGACCTTGGAGGTCTTGCAAAAGGGTGATCGGGGTATCGAATTCCTCAGAGACTGAGCGCAGGAGGGAGACGGTGCGAGCGTGCTCGTCGTAGCTGCCATGGGAGAAGTTCAGCCGAGCAACACTCATGCCAGCTTGAACCAGTTGCTTGATGACTTCTGGGGAGTTGCTAGCGGGACCAATCGTGGCAACGATTTTAGTACGGTGTGTCAGGGGTTTCATGGGTTATGTGTATTTGTCTAAACTTAGGTTTAGGGAGTAGGGGATGGGGCGCGGTAATTTTCTCAGAAAAATCTTGGAATAACGAACTGCTGTTTGTGGCATAAAGCACATTTTGGTTAAGTGACCTACCAGCTCGAAAGATAGCAACAGTTCATATCATACAACTCAGTAGTCTGAAAGGAAATAAAGTTAAGATTAAGAATAGGGGATCTATAAAGAAAATATTAAATCCTTGGGTAGAGTGGGTTAGGCGGCGATAACTTATTAAACTAACTTGCTAACTAAACTATCTGCCGTAACCCACCAACACCAATCACTATCAAGAAAATATTAAACTTGCGTAGGGAGGGTTAGGCGGCGATAACTTATTAAACTAACCTGCTAACTAAACTATCCGCCGTAACCCACCAAAACCAATCACTAGTGGTGGGTTACGGCGCTTGGAATCTACCAGTTACTTGTTCTCAACTCCAGAGGAGCCGCGCCTAACCCACCCTACGATCAACTTTTTTACTAGCGGGGCCAATTGTGGCAAAGATATTCTCCAAATCCAATCATGGTACAAACAATTCAAGCAAAAGAAATAGATTTGCGCTACTTAGTCGCCAACTTCAGCATCCAACTGGTTGAGAATGACCAATTTTTCCAAGAGTGGCAAGAGGATTTACCCGAAATCTCTAATTCTGACAAACAGCTGTTAGACAAAGTTAAAACAGGTTATCTCAATCTCCTGAATTACCCACCTACGCTAGAGGACGTGGTGAGAATGGCAGTGCTAGACCCTATTCTTTTTATCGGAGATTTTTATCTGAATCCCTTCCATGTTAAATCGGAACAATCTATCGATATTGTTTCTGAAGATGAAGGGGTAATTATTAAAGGAAAATTTGACACCTTAGTTCTCAAAGATCGGTTTTGGGTTATGGTTATTGAATCTAAGCAAGCTGTATATTCTATTGAGGCAGGACTGGCTCAAATACTTGCTTATATGCTGGGAAACCCGAATCCGGAAAAACCCAGTTACGGAATGATTACTACAGGTGGGAGTTTTATTTTTGTCAAATTAGTCAAAGGCGAACCCCCTCAGTACGCTACATCTGACCTATTTAATACTCGTAATCGCGGTAATGAACTGTATGAAGTTCTCAGTATTTTAAAGCATCTTACTCAAATTGTAATTAACAGTTAACTGCTATGGTGACTGATTGCGTAGATTGCGTAGGGTGGGCTAGGCGGGGATAACTTTAAAACTAACTTACTAACTAACTATCCGCCGTAGCCCACCAAAACCAAGTACAAGATATGAGTTAGAATCATTATTGAGATCAAAGTTTTAATTCCTAGAGATTATCATGTCTTTTGATTACTATAAAAATATCGGTGAGGTACTCAAAGAATTTAATATTACTTCGGCTGAAGCAAATTATATCGATGAAACTGAAATTAGTATAAGAGACTCTTTTAAAGAGGATTTAGAATTTTGTCTTCGAGAATTCACTTTTGAAGAATCAGAATACGCTATTTGTGAAACGATAATCTTTCCTATTTTGAAAGAGGTGTACAGAGATTATCGGGATAAATTTACGCTCTGGAGTCACAAAACAATAACTTATGATGAAAAACTATCTGGAACACCGGATTATATTTTAGCCAAAAGGTCGCCCCTTGGTAAACAAATATTTGAAAAGCCGTATTTTGTAGCAGTAGAAGCCAAAAGAGATGATTTTATCAAAGGATGGGGTCAATGTTTAGCTGAAATGGTAGCGATTCAAAAGATTAATGAGCAATCCGAGCAAACAATATTTGGGATTGTTTCTAATGGTCAACTTTGGCAGTTTGGAAAACTCAAAGCTAACCTATATACTAAAGAGATTAAATCCTATACCATTTCTGATTTAGAGCGACTTTATGCGGCGATTAATTATGTATTCAGTCAATGCGAATTAGAACTTAATAGTGAAGAATAAATGGTTCTTCCATTTCTAGGCTCTGTCTGCAAACCCTGGGGAGGGCGAAGCATTTGGACATAAAAACCTGGGATTGAGGCATAATTTGTTCCCCAAATGCTTCGCCCCTACATAAGATTTTGGACTTTGCAGACAGGCACTAGACTCTTGAATTAATCCTAGTCAGTCTGCAAACCCTGGGAAGGGCGAAGCATTTGGACATAAAAACCTGGGATTGAGGCATAATTTGTCCCCCAAATGCTTCGCCCCTACATAAGATTTTGGACTTTGCAGACATACATTAGACTCTTGAATTAATCCTAGAGGGTATCTATAAAGAAAATATTAAACCCTTGCGTAGGGTGGACTAGGCGGGGATAACTTATAAAACTAACCTGTTAACTAACTATCCGCCGTAGCCCACCAAAACCCAGCACTTTAGCTGTGTTAAGATTTATTTTGCTTCCCCCAATTTTTCCTACAAGCCATTGCCAATGAGAATGAAAGGTGACCAATAGTGAGGATGAGTGAAGTCATTATTGCCAGAAGGGGATCTCTCACACTCAAGGGAGGTATTATTTAACAAGCTTATTTGGGCTTTTCTCAGGGCTTCCGCTTTCGTGATCGAAGTCTTGCCATTGGCGAGAGTGCAATAGAATCGCTGCATCAGCAAGCTGGTACTGGTATCATCCACACGCCACAGGGAAGCCATCACCGTTTTTGCTCCACCAACAAGAAAATAGAAGCTGAGGGCATTAATTTCGATGCCTTCTTCTTGTTGGGGATTGGTAATGAGGGACTCGCCAAGGGCGCTTTCACAGGCAGAGAGGACAACAAGGTAAACGTCGTCGAGGTAATCATCGAGAATTTCCAAGTCGGGGATGCGGAGTTTTTTCCCATCTCCCAGGACGAGGTAGGAGAGATACTGACTTCCGGGGACGAATTCGCCGTGAGTGGCCAAGTGCAGCAGTTTGCGTCCCGTCAAGTTGTCTCGCAGAGTGAGAAAAGTAAAGGCTTCATCGAGAAACTGATTTCCCGGATAGATCCCCTGTTGGTCATTCGGGCGATTTTCTCGAACAATGCTGTCAATTTCGCTGACGACGTGAGGTAAGGGGTCGTATCCGGGTGCTTTGGACGCGCCTAAGCCAAGAATGGGGGTTTCATCCACTTTTTCCGGGAGGCGATCGTGGGTATCAGTAAACTCGGCAGAGATAAAGGTGGTAATGGTATATTTTTCAATCAGGTACTTTTCCCCGTCGTGGAGTACTGCCATGGGGATGTAGCGAAAACCGCGATCCAAAGAGAAGGCGAGGTGTTGGATGTTTCCCGCTTCTAACTCCGGTTCGATGGGTTTAATCAACCAGTCGTAAAGCTGTTGAGCTATTTTATGTAACTCTGACACATCTGAGTTAGGATCTTGGAGGAAAAAGCGCAATTTTAAGACTTCTTGGTTGAGCTGTTTGCGTCCAACATTGGTTATCTCTCGCTTGCCAATTACCTTGCCTTTTGCCGCCCACAGCAACCAGAGTTTATCTTTTAATACTAGGGGATAGATGACGACTGTTCCCGATTCGGTGTTATATTGGTCGCTGGCTTGGATGATGCGATCAGCGGTTTGGTTGAAGGAAGTGGGAAGCAAAAACTGATCGTCTTGGGCATCCCGCTGGCGGATGGCAGTTTCCAGGGTGCGAACGTCTTGATTGTACTCTCGTTTCAACTGGTCCCGTTGGTTGCGGAGTTGGGACAGTTGAGGACATTGGCTGCGTTCGCATTTGGCGATCTCTGCGGCGAAGACGATGAGTTGGCCGTAGCTGTCAATAATTTCCTGTTCTTGGGGCAACAAGACCACTTTAGCTATTGTTCCCCGCGCCCGTTGACTGCGGGTGAAGTCTTGAATTTCTTGCAGTTTCAGCAACTCCAAGACCTGTTGGGCTTCCAAGATGCGGTCTTGGGACAACAACAAATCGGCGAGGCTGCGGTAGGTTCCGGCAACGGTTTCTGTGTAGGATTCTTGCAGTTCTCTTTCCAGGACTCGAAGCTCGCGGCGAATGCCTTCCCGGACGATGACCGATTGTTTGTAGAAGACGATGGCGAGTTCGGGTTGGTCTTGCTTTTCGTGTAACAAACCTAAGTTGCTGAGAGTCAGCCCTTCCCCTTCGCGATCGCCGATATCTTGGAAGATGGCCAGGGACTGCTGGTAGAATTCAATCGCCTTGGGGTACTCTCCCAGGGAAGAGTAAGCATTGCCCAAATTGCCCAAGGAGTTGGCTTCGCCGTTGCGATCGCCCATGTCCCGTGTGATGGCCAGGGACTGCTGGTAGAATTCAATCGCCTTGGGGTACTCTCCCAGGGAAAAGTAAGCAACGCCCAAATTGCCCAAGGATTTGGCTTCGCCGTTGTGATCGCCGATGTCCCGTGTGATGGCCAGGGACTGCTGGTAGAATTCAATCGCCTTGGGGTACTCTCCCAGGGAAACATAAGTATTGCCCAAATTGTTTAAGGAACTGGCTTCGCCGTTGCGATCGCCTATACTAATTCATAGAAAAATTTTGGACGCAGTGTTTCGCCTTGATATTCAACACTATTCCCATCTACTGTCTTTTCCCAAATAACTTGATTACCTGCCATTACCTTAACGCGATAATAAGTTGCTTCCGATACAGGCGGCCAACTTAATAAAGGATTCTCTGTAAGTAAAAGCGTCTGATAAGTAAAATCTCCTCGGAGCAAATCTAGAAAAATGTTATCTTGTCCTCGCGGATCCGTTGACTTAGCACTGGGACAAATAGTTTTCAATCCTGACAACACCCCTGGTTGTGCGGTTCCTAATGTGCGATCGCTACAGCGCACTGTCACCACTGCCCCCTCATCAAGTAAGAGGAGATCGCCTAAAATTAGGGTCATTCCTTGAAAGGCGCGTTGATAATTAGTTGCTCCATCCCGTTTAATTTGGACTTCGCCTTTTAACTCAACAATGCGGTTGACTTGGGCTTGAGCCACTGTTGACAGAAGCATTAAGCTGACAGCCAAAATAAGAGAGCGCAGCGATGTTTTTTTGAGCATTTAAGGTTGACTCTCATTGTTTAATTTCTCACGAGCAATACTCAGCCATAGATACTCATCAGATAGTCCCTTGTCTGCATAAGCAATACATTTTTCCCACTTGTTTAATGCTTCACTTTTTTGAACTTGTTTTTCTAGAACCTGGGCTAAGAGACAGTAGGCAGGGGCTCTTTCCTTTTCGAGAGCGATCGCTTCTTGCAGCAAAGATTTTGCTTCAGAATAATTTTTTAGCTCTAACTGCGCCCACCCTAAATTTTTCAACAAAGCATACTTAATTTTCTGGAAGTCTCCATCCGTTTTTACTTGCTCTTCATTCAGGGCATTTTTTCCTTCTAAAAGCGGGGTTATTGCCTTGGCATACTCTTTTTTAAGAAGGAGCAAACGACCCCAGTTATTATAAGCTTTGAGGCGAGTTAATAGAGTCGCTGAAACATCTTGTTGCACGGCGAGTTGATATTCCTTTCTGGCTTGGTCAAACTGCTGGAGATCTTCGTAGAGAATGCCTAAGTCATAGTGCGCCTGTGCATAACTCGGATGCAGGGCGATCGCTTTTTGATAGTTGGCCAGAGCCTGCTCCCACTGCCCTATCTGGTAAAAATGCAATCCCTGCTGATGAAAGTAAACTGCCAAGTCATCAAAGAAAAATTGATGGATGACAATCAAGCTCAAGGCGAGGGAAAAGGCGAGTGCCATACTCAGAAGCGACCAGATGGGTTTTGCTAATTTTTGAAACAAGTAGTTTCGGGCTTCCCGTCCTACAGGCGTTAAGGCTCCACTGGTTAACAGCGCCAGTAAACTGGGAATAAAGACAGCGATCGCACTGAATGTATCCAACCCGCCACTGAGAAACCGGGGAACTGCATCCGCTATCAGGCTCACAGAGATGCTTAGAAAAACTAAGGTCAGACCATTCCACAACCAATCTAGGCGTTCCCAGCAATGATGAGTAGTAGAAGTGCGGCTCGTTCCCAGCGAATAAGTGGGTCAGAACCACCGAATAACCTGGGGCAAGGCACATGAACCTTGACAACTGAATAGATGATGTGGGTGCAGGCAGACCTACCTAGAGAAATCGAAGACAGTAGGAGCTACCAAGCATAATAAGCCCTAGTCCCACCGAGTAGGGAAAACTCGACTCCCGACCTGGCCACGCGGAGGTTTATCAGCCAAAGCGAAGCTGGCAGCAGGGCGCAATCAGAGCTGAAGCAGATTAGGCACACTGGCGCTAAGGGGGAGAGGTCACGGTGAACAGATAGCGAATCACCTGAAAAAGCGACCTAACTCTAGAGCCCTATCTGAAACTTAAGGGCATCTAACTGTCTACATTCTCGCTGTAATCTTTTTATGTTAACAGCTTTCCTGAGATGGCAGTGGTCGAATTGGTGACACCTAAAACCTCAAAACAATCATCTATACGGAACGAGTAAAAACTTCGCTGACTTCAGGCACAAAGGTCGTAGTGTCTGTGGAGAGCTTGATAAACTCTTATCGGAAAGCGAAGGGTACGATGTCCCCAAAACTGGGGGCGGCATTACAGAAGTAAATGAGATATGCGGTTTAAGACTTATGCCACGTCCAATTCTTAGGGCGAAGGAAGCCTGGAAAGCATTACCTTGGAAGAAGTTCCGCCGGATTGTATTCCGACTGCAAAAACGAATTTACAAAGCCCAGATGAACAAGGACTACAAGTTAGTTAAAAGCTTACAACGCCTGTTACTGGGAAGTCGTGCTGCTCAATTTTTGGCTGTGCGTCAAGTCACACAACTGAATAAGGGTAAAAGAACGGCAGGAGTGGATGGTAAAACAGCTTTAAGCCCCAAGCAACGCCTCGATTTAATTGAGGAACTAACAAAAGGGTGGAAGTGCTGGAACCACCAGAAACTCAGAAGAAAGTGGATTCCCAAACCTGACGGGTCTAAAAGAGGCTTAGGCATTCCCACTATTGGCGATCGCGCCTACCAGTGCCTACTCAAATTCGCATTGGAACCAGCGGCAGAAGCCACATTCAGCGCGTTCTCGTTCGGGTTCAGACCTGGAAGGGGCGCTTGGGATGCCCAAAAATTACTCTTTAACAACCTCAATAGTAGGAGTAAAGGGAAGACAAAAAGAATCCTGGAAATGGACATAGAGAAGTGCGTGCGCCGCGACAGTTAACGCGGTATCCCCAACTCAGTTGGGAGAGACTAAGAAGGATGTCTCTAAGTCAACCAACTTACCTAGAGTCGAAAGACAAAAGGGACAACAG
>JBFRWF010000069.1:0-7097 GCA_051439465.1 Xenococcaceae cyanobacterium
GCACTCAGACGTTCTGAAGAATGGCAATACTCACATAAATATTTGGCTCGTTCTCGGATAGCCTGCTTGACCTCATCACTGATTGACATTTTGAGCAGTAAGCATCGCGTTAATATGAGTAAAAATATGGTCTAACTCTCCGATGGCATCTAGTTCAGCGATTTCATCTGGAGTTAGTTGGTCAGTTTTCTTCTTGTCCAGAAGACTCTCCATACGAAGTTGAAGAGACTCACTGAACTTGAACAAATTCCAATCGCCAACTTTTTCAAGCCGAATTTCATGAATCAATGAGGAGGGCTTGTTGAGAGTTGTAACCATTCGTACCCCCGTGACAGTGCTATCGAGAGACAGTTAACTTCTATGATTAGAATAGCGTAACCGACTACTATCCGCAGATTTGCAGCGAGTGTGGAGAGCGCCGTCCAGGAATAGACCCCAATCCCTATCGCCATCAGGTAGTGGAAATCCCCCCCATCAAACCATACATTGAAGAACATCGCCCAATCTCTATTTTTAATTGGCGAGGGAAGGGTGCAAGCCTTGCACCCCTACAAACCCCTCATCAGCATCTTCATCACTACCAATTCAAATACGATCGCCCTTCAACTCTCTACTACTCCTAAAGGCGATCGCTTCTGAATTAGAGGCAGTGATCGCAATTACCAACAGATTACCCGTGTTAATCTACAAGTAGGTATCGAAGGCGATCGCCCCCTCATCCGCATTTTCAGCTCTAAGTAATCGGACATAAGTAAACTAAACTGTATTAAGTTTTATTAAGAGATTCCGAGCGATCACTATCCCCATTTTAAATGTACTAAAATTTCTTGATAATAATGATTATCATTATTATCGAGAAAGTCTTCTGACCTAGAAAAAATTTCACGATTATGGGATGATAAAAATGATATCCGACTACTTATATCTTCTGTAACCCTTCTGTGATAAGCGTTTGCGCCAGTAGATCTTAGTCTCGAATCATCCGGCTAACTTGGGCAAAAATATCTCGCTGCAGATAAGGGTAGTCACCTACCCAGAGGTTATGACTGGGAATATATACATCGGTAATCTTGGCGATGCGGCCAAGATTTGCTTGATTGGACAACACTAACAACTCGGCGATTTGACCAGGGGTAATCACTTTGTGGATGCGAAGCAGTGGTGCTTGCACATCGGCTCTAAATCCAGTTTCATCACCAATTTCTAGGTTAAGGCGTCGCTCCCGATTTTCAATGATGACCAATTGACCCTGCTTGTTGACAGTTTGTTCTTCACCAACTAGCTCTTCGGTAATAAAAACATCCAGCACCTGACCTCGTAAAAAGCCGCTGTACTTAAAACGGCGGTAGGAGGCATTGCGCAAACTTGCCCAGTACACTGGTCCCCACAGCCAGTAGAGACCTGCAATAAGTCCGAAGATCAGTGTTAGTGCTGGCCCTGCCTCACCAAAGAAATTCCCGATGAGCAAGATGGCGACAACAGCGACAACAGAAATCAGCAGCCTTCTTAAAAAGTCTCGGAATTTACCCCAGTAGTAAGCGTACTGAGGACCCGTGGCAATTAGGGGAATAATTTGTTCAAATTTCTCGCGGGTGAGGGCCACTAACATCAATTTTATCCTTTGTCATCACAATATCTTTTCTAACCCATAAACAAGAGATTTCAACTGAGTGACTTTGCGAATGGCTAGGAGGACACCGGGCATGTAGCAAGAGCGGTGGGTGGTGTCGTGGCGCAGGGTATATATTTGACCGGGAGCACCGAAGATGACCTCCTGGTGGGCGATTAAACCCGGTAGGCGGATGCTGTGGATGGGAATGTTGTCATCGGCAAGGCCACCTCTAGCACCAGGGAGTTTTTCGGTTTCTTCAACCGCTGCTGGGTTATAGGTTTTGCCCAAACCAGAAAGCATCTGAGCGGTTTTAATCGCTGTGCCACTGGGGGCATCAGCTTTTTGGTTGTGGTGGAGTTCGATAATTTCAACGTGGTCGAAGTATTGGGATGCCTGAATTGCCGCTTGTTGCAGCAAAACCATGCCAATGGAAAAGTTGGGGATAATTAGGCCACCGGTGCTGGCTTTTTCGGCAAAGTCTGCTAGGTCTTGAATTTGTTCGGTACTGAGTCCAGTTGTGCCAACTACGGGGCGAACACCATAGGCGATCGCTGTTCGGACGTTATCATAAATGCTATCCGGATGAGTAAAATCCACCATCACGCCTTGGACTTTTTCCTGGGTAGCCAGCACTAGGACTCCTTGCAGATCATTGAGGAGCGGCACTTCCACTGGACCACATCCGGCTACTTCACCCGCATCTTGACCAATGTAATCGGGATTGCGGTCTACAGCCCCGATCAACATCATATCTTCCGCTTGGGAAACTGCTTTGATTACCTCGCGACCCATTTTGCCAGCAGCACCGTTGACCACTACTGGGATAGAAGATTCATTCGCCATAACTCTTCAGATATCCTTGAAATACACTCAGGGAAATTTTACCTGAAGAGCGGGAAGCGCCGTTCCATGAAAATCATCACCTTTCCCTCCAGTGCTGTCGCCGTGCAGAGGCACGACTTAATGTAGTGCTAGGGGATGGTGTTTGGTTTTCTTCTAACTGAAAAGCACTCAAATGAACCAACCGCCCATCTGCGATCAATCCTCCCCCTGTGAGGTTAGCCCCTGTCAACCGCACATCTTCACCTTTGCCAGTCGCCGGAAATGTTTTGGTTTCAGCTTTTGTCACTGCTTGCAATAATTCCTGGGCATTGGCAGCAGAAGGGGTAGGAGACTTGTCTACCTGGGCATCGATGGCATCCAGGGCGTAACTACGCACCAGTTTGGGTAATAATTTCTGCAAGGTGATGGCGTAGTCAAAGAGGTCAAAGCCAATGACTTTACCGTTAATGGCAAATAAGGCACCCACCTGCCCCTCTAATGAGGTGAAGGCGCGGACGTAATCTTCTATGTTGGTCGAGTGCTGCTCATACATGGCAGCCATTGCTTGAGTGGGTGAAGAAGAGCGAAGACGGTTTGTTTTGGCAGAAATATCTGTCCAGACGGCACTTTGGTTTGAATATCGCTCTCCTCTTGTCACAAGAGAGTCTGTCACCTGGCTCATTTTCATCGCCCGCCCAGCTGCATAGTGAGTGCGGGGAGCAGATGAAAATTCTGCTGATTGATAGCCCCACCGACCTTGTTCTACGCAGGAAACTGGAATGACTAGGCTTTGCTTAGCTGCTGCTAGGATGGTGAGATTGAGAATGCGGTTTTGCTTGGCTCCGATTAGTTCTTCTCCGTCTAGCAGGAAAACAGGGCGATCGCTATCATTGACAAACTTGAGTTCCGGGACACTGCCTCCTTCAGAAACCTCTGTCATCTTGGCAAATCCCTGTGCCAGCGCCTCGTCTAGGGTTAGGTAGTCTGATTGTCCACCCCTACCATTGAGCAGAGGAAACATGGTTAAGTTGCGGAATGTTATTTCAGTCCCAACCTTGATTTGCCCCAATCTGTTGCTAATAACTTCCATAGGATACTTACCTCCTGGTTGAGGGGTAATTGTGAGAATTTTAATTTTTGTCTAGCGCTTTGTAGTAGCTGACACTACTTTAACCTGAGTTCGATGTAAGATTCCTTCCCCGGCTTGGTTTTGAGGCAGGAGGCAGTCCCCAGAGGGCAGGAGGAGGATGTTAAGTTTTGTTGCGCGAGCGGTCATGGAGGCGATCGCATAAGTACCTGGACAAAAATAAAAATTGCTGGTTGAGAAAGGCAAGAGGCAGAGGAAGCAGGGGGAGCAGGGGGAGCAGGGGGAGCAGGGGGAGCAGGGGGAGCAGAGGAAGCAGGGGGAGAAAGCTTATTTTTTCGTTGAAAATTTATCTCCCCGTCGACCAAGTCTTTCTCAGGGTTAATTGTTAAAAACCTACCCTTGTGAGGGAGGCAGAGGGGGAATTTACAGCAAATTTACAATTCTTTACACAGCATCTTATGTTAACTTTTATTAAGTACTCCCGACAGAGCGATCACCAGCCCCAAAAAATGGCTCTTTCAAGCTCGTTGGGAGAACAAATTAGCTAAAAATAGGTGTTAGGTGTTAGGGCGTGTCTGCAAAGGACAAAATCTTATGTAGGGGCGAAGCATTTGGGGGACAAATTATGCCTCAATCCCAGGTTTTTATGTCCAAATGCTTCGCCCTCCCCAGAGTTTGCAGACTCTTAACCATTTTCTAATTAATTTGACCGACCTACTTAGGGAAAAGCTGTAAATCTTCGTCTAAGAATATTATCGCTCATGAGTACTGTAACTGAATCAGACATCAAAGAATTGAAAGACCTCATCAATAAGCGATTTGATGAGTTAAAGGCTGATGGGGCTAAAATGTCCGAACAGATTAAGAATCTCGAAATAGGACAGGCCAAGATTGAGGCGCGTTTAGAAGAATGGAAACCCGCCATCAACAAAATTCCTGACTTAGCGGAAAAGGTGGGGGAACTTAAGAACTGGCGACAAATTGCCTTTGTGGCGATTACCGCCACCATTGGTGGACTCGTGGGATGGCTTATCAGAGGAGGTAATCTTAACCCTTGATGAATTGAGGAAAGTAGAATGCTTATTGCTCTTATCAAAAAGCTCAATAATTAAAAACTGTTCCCTGTTCCCTATTGCCTGTTCCCTGTTGCCTGTTCCCTGTTGCCTGTTCCCTGTTGCCTGTTGCCTACTCCAAGTGTCCCGCCTTAAGTTGGTAGCCCTTTTTGGCTTAGAACCTGTTTGAATGGTGAGTTTAAAGGTAAGATAAAACTTAAAAGCCAGAAGCTGCTTATGGCAATTTCAGCATTTCTACAGGGGATATTGGGGGCTTCGAGCTTAGCCATAGGAGCCTCAGTAGGAGTTTTTTGGCAACCTAGCAGAAATTTTTCAGCTGCCGTTATGGCGTTTGGCAGTGGAACCTTGCTGTCTGCGATCGCCTTTGAAATCACGATCCCCGTATACCGTAAGAGCAGCTTTTTACCGCTGCTGATCGGGTTTATTATTGGCGGTGTGTTCTTTATCTACCTCACCAAATATGTTGACGAGCAGGGTGGATTCTTGCGCAAACCTGCTTCCAGTCGCCGCTACTTCTTTGAACATCATCAGGAACAGGCATCGGATGTCTTGAAACGCATTGCCCATATCGAAGTAATCCAAAATCTTCCGGACACCGAGAAGGAAGCTCTTGCTCTACTCCTCACCCCCTTCCATGCCCAACCCGGAGACATACTTTGCCAAGAGGGGGAGCCAGGAGATTACTTCTACATGATTGTGGAAGGTGAAGCTGAGGTTCGCAAAAATCGCAAAGTGCTGACGATTCTAAGAGCAGGGGAAGTGTTTGGCGAAATGTCACTGCTGACGGGAGAACCACGCTCAGCTACCGTTGTTGCCCTAACCGAGATGGAGTTGTATCAACTGAACCAAGAATACTTTAATAATGCACTGAATAGGTCTCCCCATCTAGCTCGATCTCTGAGCAGTGCCTTGGCGCGTCGGCTGCGATTTAGCACTGAGTCACGGGTGGCAGCAGAAGAACATTTAGACCATTGGCGGCAACAATTAATCAATCAGGTGGAACTGGATCGATTGCTCAAGGAAGACTCAACCACATTGGAGGGATTAGTCAAGCGTTCTGCTCCCTTAGCAATTCTGGTCGGCACTTTGATTGACAATATTCCAGAAGCGGCTGTGATTGGGATGAATAGTGGAGGCAGTCATATCGGCTGGTCATTTTTGCTGGCTGTATTTATCTCCAATTTCCCAGAAGCTTTATCCAGTGCTGCTGGTATGAAACAGGCGGGAACCCGCAAGAGTCTTATTCTCGCTTTGTGGATTGGGATTGTTGTGCTTAGCGGTTTCTTTGCAGTTGGGGGCTATTTTTTGCAAAGCAGTATATCTGAGTTATTTGTAGCCGTCGCTGAGGCGGTGGCTGGTGGAGCAATTCTGGCGATGTTGGCAAGCACAATGATGCCGGAAGCCTATGAATTGGGAGGCGAATCCGTTGCTTTCTCCACTATTGCCGGTTTTCTACTTGGTTTCTTTATTTCCTCAATGAGCATTGCGATCGTTTAACTTTCCGTGGGGGAAGTCCCCCGCTATAAACGAGGCGGACCCATCGAGCCGCAGGCGAGTACCGCCCTTTGTTTTAGCGGTGGGATGAAAGCACGGGCAGCACTTTAATCTACCACTGATAAACTTTGTGGTAGAATCAGATTATGTTGACTCTTAACTACACCTATCGAATTTATCCGGACGACAAACAACAAGAGTTGCTCATGGAATGGTTAGAAACTTGTCGCCGTTCCTATAACTATGCCTTGCTCGAGTTGAAGGATTGGATTGCTTCCAGGAAGTGTCCGATAGATAGGTGTAGTTTGTCCTCAGAATACATCATGTCTCCTGGCTATCCTTTTCCAGGCTACCATCAGCAGCAAAACAACTTGCCCAAGGTCAAAAAGGATTTTCCTCGGTTAGCCCGTGTTCCCAGTCAAGTCCTGCAAACTAACATCAGACGGTTGCATGATGCTTGGGATTTCTTCAAACAGAGAGGATTTGGTTTCCCTCGGTTCAAAAAATACGGGCAGATGAAGTCGATGCTATTCCCTCAGTTTAAAACCAATCCGATAACGGGTTGGCAAATCAAATTGCCGAAACTTGGTCAAATCAGAATCAACTTGCATCGCCCTATCCCTGACGGGTTTATTGTCAAACAGGTAAGGGTAGTTAGGAAGGCAAAAGGTTGGTTGGCCATCGTCAGTATCCAATCCGATGTATCAATTCCTGAAGTCCAACCCCACGGCCACGCAATTGGGATTGATGTTGGACTAGGAAAATTCTTGGCGACATCTGATGGCTTTTTAGAGGGGGGACGCAAATTCTTTGTCAGGGAGCAACGCAAGCTGAAATTGCTGCAACGCCGCCTATCAAGAAAGCAGAAGGGTTCCAATAACTATGAAAAAGCCAGAAAGAAAGTAGAAAAGCAGCATAACCATATAGCGTTCAAGCGCAAGGACTATCATTTCAAGCTTGCCCATAAGCTTTGTGACATGGCTGACTCGATATTTGTTGAAGATATCGA
>JBFRWF010000070.1:0-12364 GCA_051439465.1 Xenococcaceae cyanobacterium
AATTGCTGCTTGGCAAGAAGATAGAAATCAAAAATCTCGTTCTGTTAATTGGCGATTTACCACAGCAGATGCTCGCATCAAACTGAAGCGACTCTATCCCTCAATTCAAACTTGACAGACTACTAGAGGCGGCTAGCGGCGGTGCCGAACGAGAACCCTTAGCGCGGACGCAAGAACGCGGACCTAAGACTCTGCGCCATCGCAACCGGGCTGTAACCGCTGAAGATCTTGAGGATCTGGTGTTCGAGGCTTCCTCAGATGTGGCGCGGGCTTTGGCAATTACGCCTCATTTTAGCTATACGGGGTTGACGTGGTTGCCCATGTACTCCATTCGTTTGGACGCATCTGGCGAGATCAAAGTCACCGTCAAGGTGATGGAACCTGCTGGGGAACAGGTGTTGGACGTCATTATTAGCGGTCCGGGTCAAGGCATGCCTTATTATCAGCAACAGATTAGTTGCGATCGCGACCGCCCCCCCAATGCTCCCCAAGTGACTTACATGGTCAGCCCTGCCAACTTTGCGCTCGGCGATCGATGGTGCGTTTCTCTCGTTAAAATCGGTGATGGGGCGGTGAGTGGTGAAATTCTCGTGGAGTATCCGGGTGGCTCAATTCATAATGCTAGTTTCAGCGACTTGACCGCCAATCCCAATAGCAATGTTAGGGATGCGGGCCAGATTTCTGTAATAATTGTGCCCGACAGCGATGCCGTCCCCCCCACTCCTAGTTTGGGGTTAATCAATCGGGTTGAAGCCTATTTGAAAGCCCGTTGTTCTGCGACGCTGACCCAATTGCGAGTCACGGAACCGGATTGGGTGGAAGTGACAGTGACAGTGACCTTTGCGCCGATTTCCTTGGCGATCGCCGATCGAGCGAGAACTGCCGTTAGATCAGCCTTAACTCGTTTCTTGCATCCCCTCACCGGGGGTCCCGAGGGGCGGGGATGGGCATTTGGTCGCCAACCCCACAAGTCAGATTTGTACGCCTTACTCGAAGCCGTTAATGGGGTCGATCTCGTCGCGTCTCTATCCGTTGTCAGTAAAGCGGTTTCCAATGGAGAGACTCTTTCCCAACTAACAGAAACACAATTGATTTTTTCAGGCAATCACCAGGTTAATTTAACGTAAGTTATATCCTTAGGACTTACGCAATCGGTACAAAAAACTAAACCAAGAGATTGCTTCCCTAGCGCTCGCAATGACAAAAATACGTTCTTGGTGCGTAAGTCTCGATCCTCTTAAGGGGAAACTGAATTTTGAATTTTGAATTTTGAATTTTGAATTGCTTATGTCCCTACCACTACCCAACTTAGATAACCGTACCTATGCAGAACTCGTAGAAGAAGCGCGATCGCTCATTCCCAGCGAGTACGCCCAATGGACCGACCACAATCCCACAGATCCGGGCATTATCCTGATCGAGATGCTCGCTTGGTTGAGCGAAATGGTACTCTACCGCGTCGATCGGGTACCGGACAAGAATATCGAAGCATTTCTCAAGCTGCTCAACGGACCTGAATGGCAGTTGCAAGGGGACCTGGAAACTGCCATTCGCCAAACAATTGTCGATCTGCACCAACGCTATCGGGCGGTCAGTAGCGAGGATTTTGAGCAGTTGGTGCTGGAAGATTGGCCGACAACGAAAGCGACTTCGGACTTGGGTGGTGCAGGGCTAGTCAAGCGCGTGCGATGTCTCCCGGAACAGAACTTGGAACTGAAAGAACCTCAACCTACCCGCGCTCCGGGACACGTCAGTCTCGTCGTCGTTCCCGATGTCGCATCTGATGGGGAGTCTCTAGGGCTGATATTTGATGGGAAAGATGATTATTTGTCTGTAAATGCGATTCAGGGGTTGGGAACGGGAAACATTGAATATACGATTGAAGCCTGGATTTATTTAACCGAGTTACCAGCTCATCGCGCTTGGATTTTACTTTTGGGACCTGCTAGTCCCGGATCGCATCACTGGTTGGTTAATGGGAACGGGGTGATGCAACTTGGGACTTGGAGCGATACCGAACATACTCCTGAAATTGAGGTGGGAAAATGGACCCACGTGGCTACGGTTTACGATCGCGCTCAACTCAAACTTTACATTAATGGGGTGCTGTTCGAGACGGCAATTGCAGCGCAGTTCGCTCTGGAAAATACTGCCCTGTCCGTCGGGAAAGCTTATCTGAAAGAGGATTATTTTCCGGGGAAATTTGCCGAACTTCGCATCTGGAACCGAGTGCGCCAAGCTGATGAGATTCAGGCGGATCTGTATCGCCAGTTAACGGGGAAAGAAGAGGGGTTGGTTTGCTATTTGCCCCTAGACGAGCGAACGGGGGATATTGCTTATGACCAACCGCTATAACCGATAAATATAACAATAGGAGAATAATTATGGTTGACAAGCGACTGCGCTACTTCGACGGTCAATTCTTACAAGATCAAGATTTCATTGACGAACAGGATTATCACTTAGATCGGGAACGCCGCCCGTTAAAATGTTTGACAATTGCCGGGGTTTGTGAAGGTTTGACTGTGAATGCTCCTGGGCGCAATCAAGTGACTGTTGCACCTGGGATGGCAATTGATGCTCGAGGTCGGCAGATGGTGCTGGAGTCTCCGGAGGTTGTCGATCTGAGCACCCAGGTTCCCCAGGCTGGACAAACCAAACAAGTGAATCTGTTTATCGCCTACCACGAAGAAGCCTCAGATCCCGCAACGGAAGGCAGTCAGGGGAACCGACGCTGGTATGAAAAACCCCAAATAACGGTGTTGGACGATAGTGCAGCTCAGCCTGAAAATGCAGTGAATTTGGCCAGACTGACTGTAGAAGCAGATGGCGATGTGATAGTCGATGCCAGCGTCTGTGAATATTCTGGCATGCATTTACCCAATGGGAATGGGAATGGCGCGACCTTGCGCTATCAGAGCGATGGGAATGGAAGCCGCCCCATCCTTACAGGCGATCTAACAGTGAGTGGCGACGTTGGTATCGGTACGACAAACTCACCTCGTTCAGCCCTAGATACAGGCGTTGGCGTCATGACTGGTGCGGCTAACGACTATCAAAAAGCTCAACTGACTCTTAGTGGTGGCGGTACAGTTACGTGGACCTGGAATAGCTCGACGGAAGTCGGACGTTTAAAGTGGACTCAGAGGTTTACAGCCACGACAATGGAGCGATCGGTTTCTTTCCCAGATGGACGGATAGATATCGATCAGCCAACCTCTGACATTCCAGCAGCACAAGTCTACGACGGACAAGGGCGATCGGTTACGGGTGATGGAATTGAATTGAAAGGTTGGGAAGCGCTATATGCAGTGCATACTGTGGGAGGGAACAAGTCTGCTGTTAGTTTCCGGATCGAGCACCTGCAACACAACTTTTATGCTCCGAGTAATTGGCTGTTAATAGCTATTATCAATGGAGACAATCATACGGTAAAGCTGGGTACGGGGACGATCGTCAGTGCTAATAGCTCTTCCTCTAACGGTAGTCCTTTACCAAGTGGTACTATCCTCATGTGGTCTGGTAGCGAGACTGATATTCCTGATGGCTGGGCGCTTTGTAATGGCGAGAATGGAACCCCGGATTTACGAGATCGCTTTATCCTGTGTGCTGGTACAAATGATATTTCTGGAAGTTCGGGTGATGCAACTGGACATACACATGATATTTCCATAAATATTTCAACAAATACAAATGGGGGAGGCGAACACAATCATAAATTTCCCCATTGGTTTAATAAAAGTGGTCGGGGTGGTGGAGGCTATGGGGTCATAGATATTTCAATTGCTGGAGGTGGGTCGTTGGATGGTTACCAAGTGACCCGTACCGATGGAAGTCACAGTCATTCTTTGAGCTATAGTCAGAATTTAACCTCATCGGGCAGCTCAATACCAGAGATCAGACCAAAATGGTATGCTCTCTGTTTTATCTTGAAATTGTAGACTCCTCATAAGGCTTTTGTGATATTTTACATTTCAAAAAGTAATCTGGAGGTCATGTAATGCCAGGATATTTATTAAATGTTAGCTCAACCGTACTTTGCGCTCACGGCGGACAAGCAAAAGCCACAGTTTCCAATCCCAGAGTGAAAGTTATCGGTCAACCAACAGTAACCCAAGTATCTCCCTACGCCATTGCAGGTTGTGCCAATCCCCCACCGCCAGCGAATGTCGGACCTTGCATTACAGCCACATGGACGACAGCATCGGTGAGAGTTAAATCAATGGGGATGCCCTTACTGTTACAGGATAGTAAAGCTCTGTGTACACCCACAGGGACGCCACTGAATGTCATTCCCATCCCAACCAGAGTCAAGGGGATATAGGGATGCAAATTGATAACAGTACAGCGAACGGCGAACTGTTAGCAACCGAAGAACAGAAGCTCGAAGTCGAAGAAATAGCTAGCATATCCCATGAATAATCGGGAAAACTGGCAAGTTAAGAACGAACAATACTTAGCCGCCGCCATTCGCTGGTTGCGACTGCATTTATCTGCGAAGGCTCAACTAGAAGATGTAACTCCAACTGACGTAGCGCAAGCAGAAATGGAGATGGTGACGGCGGAAGGAATCAAACCCCCTCCCGCTTTAATAACCCTCAGACAGCAATTGGGTTTATCTCTCTTTGAAGCAGAAGTTTTACTGCTGTGCATCGGCATGGAATTGCACCATGAAATCCCTCGTCTTTGTGCTTTAATTCAGGGGAAACAGCGGAACTATCCGACGTTTTCCCTAGCTTTTTCTGTATTTGATCGCCCAACTTGGGATATTGTTTCCCCCGATCGCCCCCTGCGGTATTGGCGACTGATTGAAATTCTTCAATCGGGTATTGAACCTTTAACAACCAGTCCGTTGCGGGCTGACGAACGAATTGTTAACTATAGTAAAGGTCTGTGCTATTTAGACGATCGCCTGACCTCGATTATTTCCCCTCTAGAACTTCAAAACCCGCTAACTGCTGACGGAAAACTGGATCTCCCTCCGTCCCAACAAACGGCTGTGGAAACAATAATCCGTAAGCTTGAACTCAACACCAGCTATCCGCTTTCGATTCAACTATTAGGTGCAGATCCTGCTAGCAAGAAACGGGTCTGTTGGCAGGTTTGTCAACGTTTAGGTCTGAAACTCTATCGTCTCCCCGTAACCCTTCTACCTACTCAAGGTCATGAGTTAGAAACCGTTGCTCGTTTGTGGGAACGAGAAAGCTTGTTACAGCCTATTGCCCTTTATTTAGAGGTTCAGTCTCAAGACGATTATATCACCTATGAACAAAAAGTGGCAATTTCTCGGTTTTTAGATCGCAGCAACGGCTTCTTTTTTGTTGAGGTTCGCGAACCAACCTTAGTATTGGAACGAGAAACGTTGACGTTAGATATTGCCAAGCCAAAGGTAGGAGAACAAATCGCAGCTTGGGAAGCAGTTTTAGGAACTAACAATCGCGATACGGCGGTGCAGATAGCCGGACAATTTAATTTAAGTATGGCCCAGATTGGGAAAGTTGTCAAGGACGTGGGAGAGGAGAAAGGCGATCGCCCTTTAGCCGCGAAACTTTGGCAGAATGGTCTGGCCGTCACCCGCCCGCATTTTCACAATTTAGCACAACAAATAGATATTAAAGCCACTTGGGACAATTTAGTTTTACCCAAAGAAGAAAAAATGCTCTTGCAGCACATTGCCAACCAAGTCCGACAGCGCGGTAAAGTCTATGAAGATTGGGGATTTCACCAACGCTTAAATCGAGGTCAAGGGATTAGTGCATTATTTGCTGGGGAAAGCGGTACGGGAAAAACAATGGCAGCCGAAGTCATCGCTAATGACCTTGGTTTATCTTTATATCGAATTGACTTAGCAACCGTGGTGAGCAAGTATATTGGAGAGACCGAAAAAAATCTCCGCCGTCTATTTGATGCAGCAGAAGATGGGGGAGCAATTCTGTTTTTTGACGAAGCAGATGCCCTGTTTGGCAAGCGTTCTGAAGTCAAGGACAGTCACGATAGATATGCTAATATTGAAATAAACTATTTATTGCAGCGTTTAGAAGCTTATCGAGGCTTGGCGATTTTGGCAACAAATCTGAAAAGTTCTCTGGATAAAGCCTTTTTGCGCCGTTTGCGCTTTGTGGTTAATTTTCCCTTTCCCGGAATCAAGGAACGAAAAGCAATGTGGGAGAAAGCCTTTCCTCGGGAAACTCCTACAGAAGAGATTGACTGCGATCGCCTGGCGAAGTTCAACTTGACAGGCGGCAACATTCATAATATAGCTTTAAATGCAGCATTTATAGCAGCCCAAGCGGGAACTGCGGTAAAGATGGAATCGGTATTAGCAGCAACGCGGATGGAGTTTCGTAAACTGGAGAGACCCATCAATGAAGCAGATTTTCAATGAAAGCAGAAGGTCAAATAAAAGAATCGATATTTAAGGCGATCGCCCGGATGGAGGACTAGAGGAAAGAATTGTTTGTGATGTTAACCCATTTTGTGCCGAACGCAGCCTGCGGGATGATACCAAATCCAATTCTCCAGAGTCGCGGTTAAACCCGGACTTAACCCTAGTAAATACAATGCAAAGTAAGGTTCTAGAGAATGCCAGGTTAGATCCAAAGCCTGAGTCTGCACCTCAGCAGACGAGTCAAAGATCGGCGGCTCCGCGTCAGAAATTACTAGATAAAAATGCACCCATCCAGAGAACTAAGAAAACGGAAAAGCGAATAATTGAACAATCTAGAGAAGCTGGGGATTTAACAGCAGAGCAAAGCCAGCAGTTGATAGATAAGATGAGGAAAGGACAATCCTTCAGCAAGGCACGTAAAATAGCAGCAGAAATTGAGGCGGAAACAGCAGAATTAGTCGAAGTGCTTTCCCCAGAGCAGAAAAAAACAGTCGAAGAAGCAATTCAAAACTATGTCCAAAGTAGTAAAGCTATACAGGATAGTGCAAGAAAGGCAGGAGCACCGGGGGAACTCATAGAAAATGTGCGCCAGCTAGATGAGACAATCCGGATTATAAGAGAACAGATAGCCGAGAATAAAAAAACAAGAATCACCTATAGATCTATAACTTACGATGACGTCAATAATATTCCATACGGTCGAGATGTAGACGGCAAGAAGATTAATGTAGGCGATACAGTCAGCGATCGGGGTTTCTTGTCTACATCAGAACATCGACAATTCATACTGGGAAAGACACAAAAAGGAGAAGTTCCTGCTCTATTAAAGCTAGCTATAATAGGACAGTCTGGCGTGTCTATAGCGTTACATTTTCCCCCTCCCCATACTTCATACTCAAATGAAAATGAAAGAATAAAATGGGAAATGGATAAAAATAGACTAGAAAAGATTTGGAAGAGTACCTTTGGGCAAGGATCCCATGGGGGGCAAGCCGAGGTCTTATACGGAAGAAACAGTTTATTCATTGTCAAACATATCGAACGTAAAGGGACGGAAGTGGAAGTGGTTTTATTAGAGTCAATCCAAGGCAATAGAGCCGGAAATGTAATCGTAAAAAATATGAAAGATGGAAAGATACTGTCTGATGATAACACCCCAGAAGTCTAAGTAAGCGATAGGTAAAATCAAAGAATCTATATTCAAATCAAGAGAAATTGACAAATGAGCCGTCAGTACATTCACAAAAGCCAAAACCTACCGAAGAGCACAACCCGTGGTATATTGCAGCGAACTGCGGTGCGTACTCTATCAGCAAGCACCTTGAAACCTGAAGCAGAAATAGAGGAATTAAATTCCCCAGAGTCGCAGTTACAACAGGACTTAACCCTCATACCTGTCAATACTCCGCAAACAGTACAGCGCCAAGCTCAAATAAAAACCGAAAACCAAACTGGGTTACCCGATCGCCTCAAAGCTGGCATTGAAAAGTTATCCGGGATGTCAATGGATGATGTCAAAGTCCACTACAACTCATCTAAACCTTCCCAGTTACAGGCATTGGCATATACCCAGGGAACCGAAATTCATCTAGGGTTGGGTCAGGAAAAGCACCTACCCCATGAAGGATGGCACGTAGTGCAACAAAAGCAGGGGCGAGTGAAACCGACGTTGCAGCTTAAGGGGGTAATGATAAATGACACTCTGGAGTTGGAAAATGAAGCGGAGGTGATGGGAAGCAAAGCTTTAGAATCGAAATCCAAAAAACAGCAAAATATGCTCCAATCTACCAACAATGCTAACTCAAGCCATTGCGCCATCCAAGGTGTTTTTGCCGGCGAACTCCAAGGCAAGAGGGCTGAGGATGTAATAGAATCAGATCTCCATCGTTTTCGCCGTAATAGTTACCGTGAGGCGGTTGGTGCCCAAAAGGCTCCTCGGCTAAAGCGCCGTGATAGTTACCGTCAGGCGGTTGGTGCCCAAGAGGCTCCTCGGTTAAAGCGCCGTGATAGTTACCGTCAGGCGATTCTTCTTCAACCTTGGCTGACAAAAAGCGAAGAACAAGAAGCCGATGACCTCATCCAAGAATGTGCCCAGTATTTGAACGATGCCATCAAAAAGAACTGGAGTCGGTTCAAGGATGTAGGTGCGCACTTAGAAAACTCGCCAGAGGCAAACGTTTTATCTGCGATCGGGAGCCCAAGCCAAGTTTCAGGAGCTTTCACAGAGGGGCAAGGTGCTGAAGCTCTAGCATGGTCAGGGGATGCTTCAACATATCTTAATTTGGGGGGAAGTACTTTTCAAGCCCTAAAGGGTTTTTACGAGATTGTGACTGGTATCAAGGAAGCTCTTGCCAACGACGATCAGACAAGTTTTTACGGAAAGAAAAAGGCGCTACAGGGATTGACAAACACCCTCAAAGGCGGTGCGGAAACAACCCAATGGGCACTTGGGACAGCAGGAGGCACGGCAGCTACAGTTGGCGGACATTTTGCTGCCCCATTAGCGGGCGTTTCGGCAGCTCGCCACGCTCGGAAGGCCGTTAGGGCGCACAAGCGGATATCTGGATTAGGCAAATTGGATGAAGAGCTTGCCTTGACAGGAAGTAACCGAGAGATAGGGAAATATGCCCAGGAGAAAAATCAAAAGCTGCGTACCCGCATGGGTGCAGGTGCTACTATTGCTGGATTGGGTGTAGCTGGTGGGATAGTCAGCGCAACAGGAGTAGGATTTCCTGTGGGACTCGCTTTGGGATTGGTGGCAGCAGCGGCAGGGGGCGGTCTTGGCCTCTGGAAATTATACCGATGGGGTAAGAAAAAGTTTCAAGCCTCGCAAACATTGAGGCAAGCTCGGAAAGGGGAAAATGCTTCAACAGGGTTTAAAGGTTTTGCACAAGATTTGAAGTCAACTTTGACCAGAGGTAAAACAAAAATAGGCAAGGAACTGGAGACAGCAGGCGTAGAAAACAATCCGCTTAAGGAACGAGAAAAAATGGCACGGCAGCTTCTTATGAATGTTACAAGTTCCGATTTGTGGACCCAGTGGGAGGCGTATGAAATCTTGGAGGTACTGTTTGGGAAAGATTTTAACAAGATCAAAAGTTTTATCGACGAGTGTATCAACAAGTCATTGGATCCAGCTAACGATTCACAGCTAATCGAACATGTAATGCAAAAATTGCGTAGCGCCTAGAGTGCTAATTTAGTAGGATGTAGTGCCGTAATTGTATAATATCTACTTGACAGAATAGAGATTCGAGAAAGCCTTTCCTCGGACAATCCCCACAGAAGACATCGAAATGTAGTCGTCAAAGACATGAAATATGGAACTACCCTGCCAGAGTATAACAACCCAGAGGTCTAAGGAAACAATCACTGGCTCATCAAGGATACTGTGTAAAGAATTGTAAATTAGCTGTAAATCCCCCCTCTGCCCAATACTGCTCGGTTAAGGGAGCAGAGGGAGCTCCCGGGAGCGGAGGAAGCTCTCGGGAGCTGGGGAGCTGGGGAAGATGAGGGAGAATCAACCCAGGACAAAGTACATACTGCCTCCTCTGCCTCCTCTGCCTCCTCTGCCTCCTCTGCCTCCTCTGCCTCCTCTGCTTCCCCTGCTTGTCTCAACCGAAAACTTTTCTTAACCGAGCAGTATTGCCCCTCTGCCTCCTGCCTCCTGCTTCCTGCCTTTCTCAACCAGCAATTTTTTTGTGTCCAGGTACTTAGAGCATCCATCAGAGACAGCTTCTCAACTACGAATCTCGACAAAAATCATTGAGGTAGTTATATAGTTCACGAAATAAGGGACATCTCTGTTGAACCACATTTGGCTTAATTTTCAATAATAAAGACGGGGTATGCGATGCTTTAGAAAACCGTTGACGATAGCGATCAGCATCATCTTGGACACTTGATTCAATGAGTGCCTCCGATAATTTTTCTCTACAACTATCTCTTTCAGTATCGTACTCACTAAATGATTCTGGCGAATCAAAAGGAATATTTTTTTGCTGACTAAGCCACCAACGCATACGTTCGTGTCTGCCTCGAAAATCTGGATGTCTTGCTAATGAGTCGTGGCAAATCAAAACATATATAAACTGTCCCGGCTTAAGTGGATAGCCTAAAATTTTGTTGTAAAAAAGGTACTAATCCTCTAACTTCAGCTTCGCCACCTCCAGCAAAAAGCCAAACTACCACGGCCACCCCCCAATACTTGGATCTCCAACACGATATAGATCGCCCAATTGCCATCCCTGATTAAGTTTTTCATCCAGCATATCTTTAGACAGAGGTTTTATTGAAAAATGCGTTGAATTTTCTGAATAAAAGCAAAAAACATTTTCTAAACAATCTGTAAAATGGTCCAAAAGATCGGGGCTATGTGTAGTAATAATTATTTGAGTCTTCTCTGAAGCTTGTTTAATCCACTCAGCCAAAATTGGCATCCATGAAACATGCAATCCTAATTCTGGTTCATCAATGACTAGCAAAGAAGGCAGCACTGGAGAATGCAATATTGTCGCCCAGCACAACATTCTGACGGTACCATCTGACATTTCGTTCAGATAGAAACATTCATCCATACCTTCAAAATACCATTCTACA
The DNA here is from genome assembly GCA_051439465.1 of Xenococcaceae cyanobacterium. Taxonomy (GTDB): domain Bacteria; phylum Cyanobacteriota; class Cyanobacteriia; order Cyanobacteriales; family JBFRWF01; genus JBFRWF01. Next base: position 10,988 of record JBFRWF010000070.1, read on the forward strand.
GTGAGAGATAAGCGACCGGAACGGATAGGTCTTACGCGGCGACTCTTTGGTAGAATTGACTTCATAGCTTCATTGAGTCTTTCCTCAAAGTCAATATGCTTTTGGATCAAATTATCCAAAACTAATGGTAAATTTTCTCCAGATGAAGACAGGTACATGTCAGTTGGACCAATTTTTGGTTCTGAGATTCGGATTTCGTTGAAGTTCATGTCGTTGGCATTGTAAAATTGCCATCGTGATATTGTTTCTACAAGCTCTCTTCTGGCTTTATAAATAGGTGTATTTTCAGGAGGATATTGACTATTCTCAAGAAGACTAGGAATCGAAAAAAGTCCTAGGGAATTTGTCGGGATGTCATCCAAGGTTTCAAAATGTGTTTTTGGGCGAACCTGATTGGGATCGTCATAAACAGAAACAATGCCTTTTCCTGCTCCTCTATCATGAAATTTGTAATAGTAATAAGGCTCTTTACCTTTGATATTCTGACTATATTCTTCAATGTAGAAAACTTCTTCTGCAACACTAATTTTGGCGTTTTTTCTATCGATATAAAGCTTTAAATTAATAACTTTATTTGAAGGGATATCAGTTAATGAAAAACTATACTCCAGAGTAACTTTTGCTGGACTGACAACAGTGTTATCTAAAATTCTCTCTCCACCTAATTGTGCAACAGCTTCTTCAAAACCACTGATATCCCTACTTTTATCTGGACTGGCAGTCAGGCATTGTTTGAGAAATTTTAAAAATTAATAAAATTGCTTTTTCCCGACCCATTCGAGCCGATCAATATATTTATTTTATTAAGATTAATCTTCTCTTGGAGGGAGATATTTTTATAGTTTTTGGCTATAAAAGAATAAAGAATAGGTTTATTCATACATATCTCCAGGATAAAAGTATCTTATTCAAAGCATTTCTATTTCAATTATATACTACATTAGCAGGTATTGCTGCCCTGGGACACAGGGTAGAATCAGTTACCTGTGGAGGCGTTCTGTCGGGGAGTGATAGTAATACCAGTTTAAGAGGCAATCAGTCAGCGTAAGCCTATAATTTTCAAGGTCTTCGGCGATTTCTTTAGATTTGTGTAGGGTGTGTTAGGTTTGTCCTCTCTGCTTCCGGATCTACCAGTTGGCAGCGCCGCTTCCGCACCATACAGAAAAAACTCCTGTTCTCATCCAGCGGATATATAAATAACACCGATCCCCTCCCTAGGGGTTCTGCTCGTTCAGTCCTCTATCATATAAACTATCCTTTACCCACAACGACTGAAATTGTTTCCTAGAAAGGCTTCTAGCCTCCTAATTTTAGGTCTATTTTCGGCGCTCCCCCTCTCTTTTTAGCGATCGCCCCGAATTTATTCGACCAAACTCC
>JBFRWF010000071.1:0-30950 GCA_051439465.1 Xenococcaceae cyanobacterium
GCTCGCCAGTTTCGCAAGAAATCTTCTCGATACTCCTCCCGGAATAAACGTTTCGGGCGTAGCAATTTCCAACGAGATGGTGAACAGTTAGCTTCAGAAAAAAAAGATGAACAGTTAGCTTCAGAAATAATTAGGCTATCCACTTAAGGCGGAACACTTGGAGTAGGGAACGGGGAACGGGGAACGGGGAACGGGGAACGTGACTACTATAGCAGTCCTATAAAGGGTTGTGAATCAAAACGCTACTCAAAAGGGAACTTCAGATCTGGGGAAAGGGGGTAAGGGTTCTGGTCGTTTTATATTCGTGTCTTCGCTTCGCGAAGGCGCGAATTATGTTTTGATTGGCCACGACTCATTTAGGACTGCTATATTCCCTATTCCTCATTCCCCATTACCTATTCTCCATTACCTATTCTCCATTACCTATTACCTATTCCCTGTTCCCTGTTCCCTGTTCCCTGTTCCCTGTTCCCTAAAAACTGACAACAAACAATGAACAACCAATCAATCCATATTCAGCGGATCAACATCAATAGTCATACTCACAGACTGAGGACAGAGGGCGCGTAACTCACTGAAATCTGGTATATTTTCTCCTGCCTCAGGCACAAACTTGAGCAAAATTTGCCAGCGGTAGCGACGAGCCACTCGCATAATACTAGCGGGAGCTGGCCCCAAAATTTCGACCTCCGACCCCACAAGGCTCTCACAGCGATCTGCGAGTACCTCTGCTGTTTGCTGAACCTCAGCCCCATCCATACCACTCAGCCGCACCAGGATTAAACGTCCGTAGGGAGGATAGCTCAATCCCGCCCGTTGTTGTAATTCTGCCTCGGTAAAGGATTGATAATCATGACGCCGCACTGCCTGAATAACCGGATGCTCTGGAGAGTAAGTTTGAATAATCACCCGTCCCGGCTCATCTCCACGACCAGCACGACCTGCCACCTGTGTTAAGGTTTGAAAAGCTCGCTCTGAGGCACGGTAGTCCGATCGGTGCAGCAGCCCATCCGCTGCTACCGCGCCTACCAAAGTCACTTGGGCTATATCTAGCCCTTTAGTAAGCATCTGAGTCCCAACTAACAAATCAGCCTCTCCCCTGGCAAAGCGAGTCAGCAGCGTGCGGTGCGCTCCTTTTGTCCGGGTGGTATCGCTATCGAAGCGGATACAGCGTAATTGGGGGAACTGCCTGGTTAACTCCTGAGTCACCCGCTGAGTTCCAGAACCGAAGAATTTTAAATAAGGGGAACTGCATTCAGGACAGTTGCGAGGCTGCAAGCGACTGTAGTTACAGTAATGACAGCGCAATAGTTCTGTGGCTCCTTGGTGGGTGTAGTGATAAGAGAGGGAAACATCGCAGTGGGGACACTCAATTACATAGCCGCAACTACGACAAGAGACAAAGGTACTGTGTCCTCGTCGGGAAATAAAGAGAATGCCCTGTTGCTGCAGATTTTGCATCCCTTCCAGAGCTTCTTGGAGCGATCGGCTAAAAATGGAGCGATTTCCCTTTTGTAATTCCTGCCGCATATCCACGATTTCCACTGGCGGTAGGGGGCGGGATTGGATTCTCTCTGGTAAGGATAGGTAATGGGATTTTGGATTTTGGATTGTATCTTTGCTCCCCTGCTCCTCTATAACCTCTACCCAACTCTCTAAAGAAGGGGTGGCGGAACCCAAAACTAAAGGGCAATTTTCTAGTTCTGCCCGCCACTTGGCGACTGTGCGGGCGTGGTAGGTAGGGGCGGGTTGATTTTGTTTGAAGCTGGAGTCGTGTTCTTCATCTAATACAATTAAACCCAGTTTGGGCAAAGGGGCAAATACGGCGGAACGAGTGCCAATTACTACTTGTGCGTACCCAGAGAGCATCTGTCGCCAGGTGTCGTAACGTTCGCCTTCGGAAAGGGCGCTGTGATAAACAACTATTTTGTTGCCGAAACGAGCGCGAAAACGGTCGGTGAGTTGGGGAGTTAAGCCAATTTCTGGGACTAGCACTAGGGCTGATTTTCCCTGTTCTAAGATGGGGGCGATCGCTTGTAAATAAACTTCTGTTTTTCCCGAACCTGTCACCCCGTGTAATAATACTTGGGCAAATCCTTCTAAGTCTGTAATCACTGCTAAAGCTTCAGCTTGGGACGAGGTAAGCTCTTTGGCTTGGTCGCTCTTCGGGCGTTGTTCCTCTAACAGGCGCAGCCTCTCTCGTTGTTGGATGACAACATAGCCTTTGCGCTCCAGGCTTTCCACAATAGAGGAGCTGGCATGACAAATTTGCAGCAATTGATTGAGCCACAATTCACCTCCCCGGTGTCGCAGTACTTCTAATACTTCCCGCTGTCGCTCTGTCAAGTCTGGGGGGAAAGAGTCAACTACCAATGTTACCGATTTTTGACGCTTGGGACGGGCGGTTTTGGGGGGTTCGAGATAACTTTCCACCCAGCCTCGTTTAAGTAACTCCCGCACTCCCCGATTTGCCCCTCTGACTTGGCGTTGGAGATACTGAGCGCTGTAATCCCCTGCTTTTTGGGATTTGAGAAGTCGGAGGACTTGTTGGGCGGCTAAACTACAGAAAGCTTCTGCCCCATCGGGGATAGCATCTTGCTTCAGGCGAATCCGACGCTGCGATCGCCCGAGCAAACCAGGGGGAAGTGCTACCCGGATTACTGTCATCAGATGAGTACAATAATATAAGGCTAAGCGTTCGAGCAACTGCCAATAAGAGCTAGGGAAAAATCCAGAGGCGATCGCATCCTCAACCTCTCGAATGCGGTTGGGGTCTAAATCCGCCGGAGGCGACTCTAAGAAACGAATTGCAATTCCTCCCATTAGATGCGCCCCAAATGGCACACTCAAAATATCCCCTGGCTGCACCGATAAATCTGGTGGCAAGCGATAAGTAAACAATCCCTGCACCCCTGGACAATCCACCAGTACTTCAATCCATTGCTCCTGAGGCGATCCAGATTGATAGGATGACCCGGGTTCAGCCAATACTAGACCAGAATTGCGATTAGACATAGGAGGGTGATTGTCGTTACAGGTTACAGGTTACAGTTTACAGTTTCTTCACTAGGTCTTAGATCTGCCCATCAGTCTCAACCATTCCATCATTCAGCAACGCCCTTTACTCTCCCTGTTCACTGTCAACTAAGTAGTTGGACACAATTAAAGTTAACTGTGAGGACAAGGCAACAGGCAACAGGCAACAGGCAACAGGCAACAGGGAATAGGGAACAGGCAATAGGGAATAGGCAATAGGCAATAGGCAATAGGCAATAGGCAACAGGCAACAGGCAACAGTAAAGCATTGAGGCGTTTACATTTCTTAACTCAGGTGACAAAATTTATGTCCGACTACTTATCCCCTTCTGCCAAATCTTAACGAATCGGATACATTGTTTTTATCAACATAAACTTCATTAACTTTAACAATCAGCTCATTAGAGCAACTTTTTTCTCAAAAACCACTTTTAATTTCCTCCAACTAATACAAGCTTATGAACATCGCTAAATTGACACAAAATGGTAACCTGAACTCTACAGCTAATACAGATGTATTAGAAAATCATGATACAGAGAGAGCTGATGCCGAGTTGAATCTGGTTGAAGTCGAATTCTCAGACATAACCGCCGAATCAGGGGCTCGCCGCTCATCTGGATACAGCAAAACCAACTCAGATGACACTGTCGGCGCTTTCTTCAAAGAAATGGCGCGTTATCCATTGCTCACACCAGAACAGGAGATTGATTTAGCTAAGAGCGTCCAATTCCTGGTGGAAGCAGAGGAAAAGCGGCAGCAAATGCACGAAGAGTTGCAGCGTCCCCCCACAAAGGCAGAATTGGCCTCAGCGATGGGGTTGACAAGGGAACGTCAGCTGGAAAATCTTCTGTATCGGGGTCGTGTGGCAAAACGGAAAATGATTCGCTCTAACCTGAGGCTAGTTGTCTCGATTGCGAAACGCTACCTAAACCGGGGTGTTCCTTTCCTGGATCTGATTCAAGAAGGTGCGATCGGCTTAAATCGCGCCACTGAAAAATTTGATCCCAATAAGGGATATAAGTTTTCCACCTATGCTTATTGGTGGATTCGTCAAGCGATTACCCGGACGATCGCCAACGATGCCCGGACAATTCGCTTACCGATTCACATTGTTGAAAAGCTCAACAAACTGAAAAAAGCCCAGCGCAACCTGAAGCAAATACTAGAGCGCAATCCTAATGAAGAGGAACTAGCAGAAGAATTGGAGGTTACCCGCCTCCAGCTGCGCCATTTGCTACAATTGCGACGGCAATCCCTATCACTCAACCATCGGGTAGGTAAGGGAGAAGACACAGAATTGGTGGATTTGCTTGAAGATGACGATCTACAGTTACCAGAAGAGCAAATGAACGAAGCAATGATGCGTCAAGAAATCTTGGATGTGTTGAGTGATGTGCTGACGGAACGGGAAAAAGATGTAATTTCGTTGCGCTATGGTTTAACCCACAGTCGACCTTGTACCCTGGAGGAAGTGGGGGGGATATTCAATCTTTCCCGCGAGCGAGTGCGTCAAATTCAAAGCAAGGCCATGCGTAAATTGCGCCGTCCCCAGGTTGCACGTCGTCTTAAAGGTTGGTTGAATTAAATATTGGTCATTAGTCATTGAGTCATTAGTCATCGGTTATTATCAACTAGCTACCAACTCCTGAAAAGTGGCAAAGGACAAACGACAATTGACTTCTAAGTTTAAAATACGCCCTTCGACACCGGAAGATATTCCGGTGCTTTTTCAACTGATTCAGGCTTTAGCGGATTATGAAAAACTTTCCCATGCAGTAAGAGGTAATCCTGATGCCTTAAAGGGGCATTTGTTTGGCGATCGCCCTTATGCGGAAGCGATTCTGGCAGAGTGGGAGGGAAAGATAGCAGGCTTTGCCTTGTTTTTCCCTAACTATTCGACTTTTTTGACGAAACCAGGGATTTATCTGGAAGATTTGTTTGTACTGCCAGAATATCGCCGTCAGGGGATTGGCAAGGCAATGTTAACCTATCTGGCTCATTTAGCAGTTGAGAGAGATGCTGGGCGCTTGGAGTGGAGTGTATTGGATTGGAATGAGCCTGCGATCGCCTTATACGAAAGCATGGGAGCTTCCATGTTAGAAGAGTGGCGTATTTGTCGGGTTAGCGGAGAGGCTCTTTTCCAATTAGCCAATCGCTCATATTGGGCTGATTTGAGTGAGTTTTAGACCTAAGGTAACGATTCGCTCCTTCGGAGAGGGGAAAACTTCCAGTTATTGATTTTAGTAGGTAGAGAATGATACTAAGTAGCGTTAAAATAATTTGGTAAGGGAGAAAGCAGCTCCTTTAACCCAAAGTAACTCACCTGAAGATTTATTGACAGAAGTAGCCAATAAAGTCAATCAAATTGAAGATATTGAACAGAAACAAAGTATTGCTAGTTGTACGGAAATTCTAGCAGGTTTGCGGTTTAAAGAAGATTTAGTTCGTTCACTATTTCGGGAGGAGATCGTGAAAGAGTCAGTTATTTATCAAAGTATTCTGAAAAAAGGACAACAGGAAGGCTTAAAAGAAGAAGCAAAAAAACTAGTTATGCTTCAGCTTAATCTTCGTTTTGGCAATCTTGAATCAAGGCTCGTACAAAAGATTGAGAGTTTATCGCTGAAACAATTGGAGGAGTTAGCAAAAGACTTATTAGATTTTTCGGAAGTGGAAGATTTAGATGCCTGGTTAGGGTATCCAGAGTAATAGGTGAGGGCACTCAATTGCATTTACTTCAATTATATAGCAATGAGAATAGCAGCGATCGCATTCGGACACAGGCGATCGCCTGAGGCAACAGGCGTCTATAGCACACAATCAAATTATCTAGAATGAAATAGCCCTGGTATAGTTCTTGTTACCATGTTTTTATCTTTTCAACGATCTCTGGTGTTCTCGACGCAAATCTTCCTGCAAATAAACGATAGTGTCGTTTGCGAGTTTCGTATCTACCGCGCCCCTAGCTATTGATGAGCTATAAATAGCTCAATTATTACAAAAATTCAATAAACTTAAGAAAAATTAAAGCTATGCGCTGCGGAGATTATCAGTTGCTCGCCAAGTTGGAAGCGATCGCTCCGTTTCTTCCAAGCAAGTAGAGATTGTTTTCCATAAGTCTTTGTCTAATCTCCTGCTTGGTTAGTTCTAAGTTAGGTGTGGGGATGGGATATGTATATGGAATATACATGATATCAGTAGCGCCTACCTGACGGGGTGACAACCCCGTCCAAACCTTGACTAGCCTTGGATCTGTTTAATAGGGATAGCGACAAGATATGCGCAAAATAGGACGCGACGTAAAGTTTTGTAACAATTTTCCCCTAGCTAGTATATACTTAGATAAAAATCACTCTCTTGCCATGTGTATACTGCTCAAGGGGCTTTGAGCCATTATCTTGGCTTTACAGAATTGCTTGTAGTTTCTTCAATGTTTCCTCGATTAAAGGTTTGGAAACTTAATTTTAAGGAGATATAAACAATCTGTTCTAAGTATATACATGGCCTAGGCTCGTATCTGTAATATTTCTTAACATCGTGTTCTATTTTGCACGTATCTTGTCGATACCCTATATAAAGGTGGTTTCCGATCCCTCTTCAATGCCAGTCATTGAGGTGACGGGAAGTAACTTTAAGTTAAGTTGGTGTCCCATTGAGCAAGCTTTGGGTTATCTAAGAGACCAGTACGCCATCGGCAGCATTACGGCAAAGATAATCCAACCTGCGCCGGAGGGATTGTGATGATTCTAATGGAGACGAATATGGAAAATCATTCTCTGAATGAAATCACAGCTAGAAAAATTACTACAACCTTTGGAGACATACCTGTTCATACTTTTCAGCTTAAGGTAAAAGAAGCTGTTTTCATTCACTACGTTGCAGTAAGAGGTCAAGATCATGAGGAAGGTGCTGTTCAAAGAATACTTAACAAGAGAAGAATCTCTTCTATCAGAGATTATATCTTAGAAGGAAACAATTTTTTTAACACATTTATCCTGAACTGGACTGACAAAAAAAACGACCCAAAAATAGAAGAAGATTCTATTAAAATACCGCTTGTTAATTCGGCGGCTCAAGTCATAGATGGTCAGCATAGATTGGCAGGGTTCAAAGCAGCAATCACTGAAGATGAAACCGTTGGAGAACGCTCTATTTTGGTGTCACTATGTATGAAGTTGAAAACCCAAGAAGCAGCTAAAATTTTCTTAAACATAAACTCTGAACAAAAGCCTGTGCCCAAAAGTTTAATCTACGATCTTTTTGGTGAAGTAATCCATGACGAACAGCATGCAATTAATAGGGCAAGTGATATTGCAGATGAATTGAATGAAAATCCTGAATCTCCATACTACAATTCCATTAAATATCCTGGCAGACCTGGCAGTAGAGGAAAGCTTGATTTATCAACTGTGGTGTCAGCATTAAAGCCACATTTAGAGCCGGAAGGTGTATTTAAAAAGCTAAACTTAAAAAATCTAAATTATCAAAAAAATGCAGTCATCAATTATTTCAAGGCAATAAAATATTTCTATGACAAACAAAAATCATGGGCAGTTAAAAATAAAAATCCTTTTCTCAAAAGTTCAGAATTTAATGGAGCTCTTGATCACTTAACAGATAAGCTTTTGTATAAGTGTGCAGAGAAAAAATCATTTACTGTTAAGACTATGAAGGATTTTCTGGGATTGGATAAGGAGCAGCTATTAACTCTAGATATTATTAAATCTCTCGATGGTAAGACCGCAAGGAAGAAAGTAAAAGAATACCTTGATAGCCATCTGATAGGGGAATTACCAGGTCAGGATGAATATGAGTTTTAACCGTTCACAAGCCCAGGTTAATTGTGAGAAGATGTTTTCCTGTAGTAGTAATGAAAAATTTGTTTCTAAAAGAAAAAGTTTCGAGCTACATTGTTTTAGTGAGAGTGAAGCTAACTCAATTACCAATGGTCTTAATATTGATGCCCTTCATCTTTACACAAAGGGAATACACAGCCTTTTTGAAGCAATACTATCCATTGACAAAAAATACTACTCATGGTCAATAATTAAGCTTTACTATGCAAATTATTATTTTCTAAGAAGTAGTTTAGCAATAAATGGCTATGCTCTCATAAGGTGTAAAAGTTTATATATACTGAATGCTAAAAAAGGTGAATCAGCGAAAAAAAAAGTGGAAAAAGGTATCGAGGCGATCACAAAGCTGTAGTTAGTATCTACGAGGATATTTTTAAAGAAGAAGACATTTTGCAGTCGAATAAAATTGATGAGCTGAATCCCTCATGTTGGTTGATGGATAAAAGAGAACAGGTTAACTATAAAGAACTCGAGTTTCACGATCCGTTGTGTATTGAAATAATGCAAGTCATAGATGATTATGTCAATAAGAAGAGGCTTCATGAATTATTAAAGTTGTATTTTGATGATGAAAATTATATCTATTGTTTTCAAGCCGATCATGCTGGCTTAGCTCTACCGATAAAGAGAGCATCATTGACACATACTGAATTAGTTAAATCTGGAATAAATATCAAATTGCCAGATGCCAAAAAGGATTTGTTGACTGATATGATGCAGAAGGTTGATGCATCAAAATACCTTGTGGGAAAACTATGTTTCTAAAGCCCTACTTCACTGGTGTCAAATTGCAGACTACCGAACCTGCATCGGAGGGATTCTGATGGAGTGGTGTCACTAACCTACTTGGTTATGGACTAGCTGGATTGGGAGCAGTTGCCGTTGCTCTTGGCAGTCCTGGTGAGGTATCCCAATACCAGAGTAGCTTGGTCAATACACAGACGCAGACCTATACACAAGCTCCCGTAACCACTACCACTACTGCACCACAGCCACCAAAAAGGCACAAAATCACTGTCACCCTGACTTCTCCAGAGGATTTGAATCGGTCTTACAGTTTTTTATTGAGCGTTATCGAGAGAGCCGCAGAAATTCATGCCGATTTGAGGCGCAGGGGTAGACCAGTTGAGGATGCAGACATCTTAATAGCAGCAACTGCGATCGCCAATGGCTTAACACTGGTTTCTAACGACTCAGATATGTCCGAAATTAGAGGACTCGCCATCGAGAACTGGTTAATGGTTTAGCAACTGTTTCCTAAGCAATAACAACGGCGCACCCACTCATGCTTTCGCAGCATTCCGTATGCGTTGCTCAAGACGATTAACAATTTCAGGGTTTAACTCCTCTTCTGGCTGAACCATTTCTCGTTCAGCTAACACCACTTCGATCTCACTTGAGGATACCTCTCCTAGTGTTTGCAACAAAGCATTGAAAGCCTGCTTCTGTTGATTAACTTCCTCTTCGGGGACTGTACGAACAGCATAAGCCATTGCGACTTGGCGAGTCAGGGTATAAACAATGTACTGATTCAAAGAGACACCCTCACCCTCAGCCAGGTGAATTAACTGTTTATGCAATGTTTCTGGTAATCGAAGGGTCAATCGACTCATGCTTGGCTTTCTCCTGATGCTAATTGGATGACCAATTGAACCGGGCTCATCACTTGTAATCCTAAAGACTCTCTTGCGATTTGAAAGTCACGAAGATTAGAGGTTATGACAGTTGCACCTGCATTCATTGCACAATTAGAATAACTATATAATAGACAGTCTTAAAACCAAAATCCAAATTATGACAGTACGACAACCCCGCTACAGCAAAGAAGAATTTGCTCGACTTGGACATGAAATCTATGAGTCTCAGGTGCGTTCTCAAGTTGAAGAAGGCAATTACGGGAGGATTGTAGCGATCGACATTGAAACCGGAGCCTTTGAAGTCGCTGACGAAAGCCTGACTGCTGCTAAACAATTGTTAAGGCGTTATCCTGACGCGCAGATCTTTGGCATTCGGATTGGGCATCGTGCTGTCCATCGTTTTGGCTTTCGTTCTCCCAGTGTGTCAGCATGATTATTGGCAATGTAAATTCACGCCGAGAAGCGATTATTCAGTTCGCAGTGCTTGGGGAAAATAACCAACGGCAAGGAGTTAAGGCAATCATTGATACTGGATACACGGGATTTTTAACTTTGCCTTCTGCTATTATCACAACTCTAGGATTGACGACGCATAACTCCTCAATTTAAGGCTTTCTGTCCATAAATGAGCGAATAGCTGCTGTAACGGCTTCTGGATATTCTTCATGAATGCCTAAAGTACCCGGAAGTTGCAGAGTTTGCACCTGTTCTAGTTCTCCAATGGCTTCCATTTCCTTTTTAGAATAAGGTGGAGATTGTTCGGCGATAATCGTCAAAATTGGCTGGGAAAGGGACTGAATTAAATTTAAAGCCTCAGAGCGAATATGAAGCAGAAACTGGTAAAACTTATGGACAAAATTTTATTGAGGAAGCGAGCGGTTATTGGTTAATATCAACTCAAGAATATCTTTCAGATTGAACATTCCAGACACCGAAGCATTTGGAACTTTATGGTAAATCTGTTGGCTGGATTAATTGCCTACACTTATTAGCAGCAAAAACCAAGTCTTGATTTGCAACCAAAAGGTTTGTATGCTCTACCTCTTGCCCTTTTTTGATTCTATCGAACTCACATTATTTTAAGCTAGAATCTGTTCGAGAATTGTCGGATCTTTAATTTCCCGATCTCGTGCTAGCAAAAGAACTTTGGAAACCACTTCCGCTGTCTTTGGATCGTCATCAGCAAAGGGTAAAAATAGCCGTCCGCGATGTTGAGAATGAACGGGCATAATACATAATGCCCCTCCGGGTTGGCGGTGAACGACCGCACTGCCGAGATGTACCGAGTAGCTACCCAGGTGTCCTTCAATCAGGACGTGAGAATCTTGCAGTTCAACATTATCCAGCTTTAACAAGCGGCAGGTTTCCCGAATTAATGCTGTCCGCATTTCAATAGTAGAAGCACTGGCTTCAGGATCGACACCCCCTTGATGGGCAACGCTGACGACCAAATCCAAATCGCGCATCACCTCGCTAAAAATGCGCGGGGGGATTTCTGAAAGTGACAAAGATTTCCACTCCCCTTGCTGGCAGAAGTCAACCCCTTCAATTGTTAATCCTTCGACTTCCGCTGGCGTAAAGAAGCCATCAAGAAAAGTTACCCAAGCCGAAAGTCCGGATTCGTGGAAAGTGCGTCGCACTCCTTCTTCTGGACAGGATACCCATCCTCGTTGACCAAACAGTGCTAGGGCTTGCCGAGGATTAACCTGATGTCCTTCGTAGCGGCGAAAAATCGTTCCGGCTGCCTTTTCTGCTTTAGTAAGGACGTAAAGTTCGCGGAAAACCTGCTTAAAGGGCTGGGTACGCTTTTTCTCAAAGCACTCCTGCTGCCAGAGATGCCACTCCTCAGTTGCTAGCAAATCGTGAGGGTGGGCAATGCGGAGGTTATCTGACTGAATTGGCACAAGACTGCCGTCATGGAATTGTAAGTTCTTTCCCTGCTGCACAGGATAGCCAGTGGCATCGTCCCCGATGAAGATTAACTGTTCTAGCATTGGGGCGAGGACTGGATGAGTGCAGAGTTGTTTCAGTTCTGCTGCCGTGAAGCGATCGCCTCTGCACATGGCCTGTTCCAACGAAAGTCGCATCCGCGAGGCTTGCCGCGCAATCTCCTGTTTGCGAGTTTTCAATTCGACAATTTGAGGATTTTTTCTCAGTTTTGCGGGAATAGACTTTAGGGGTTTTCCTTTTTTCAGGATTGTCAGTTCTGGTTCTCCCTTTTCCGTAATCGCTAGAGAAACACTCACTTCATCAATAGCTACTGTGTGAGAATTCTCAGCTAAATCTGCCACCGCTTGTGCTTCCATCGCCCATTCTAAACGCTGCGGATCGGGATAGCCAGTGGTACGGGCGAGGTTTTCCATCGCGATCATTGCTGCCAGTTTTTCACTTGCCTGACGCTGAGAACCGAATTTTCGACTAGTGCGAAGAAATTCCTGAATAACCTGGTAGCGTTCTAAGAGATCGCTCTCTCGCTTTTTCTTGCCCCTGGCTAAGGGCAACAGTCCTAAAGCCCGCACTGAATCTTGGTGGCGTTTTTGGGTAATGCGAGTGACTAAAGTCTCTTTCTCAATGCGTCCTAACATCGCATCGGCAAACAACTGCGCCCGTTTGTGCCCGGTGCCACCAGAAGCATATTTAGCAGCTTGATTGAGTTGTTGCCACCGTTGAGCTTTGAGAGATTTGTAGATGCGCGTAAACCAGTCTAAGTCTACTGCCCCATCGATGAGACTTTGGGTGGATAGAGGTGTGCGTTCGCTGACTTGTGCTGCCCAGGCTTCGCGAATATCTGAATCGACCTGCCAATTGCTATCCTTGGTGTGGGCGTGAATCCACCAAACCGCTTCGGCAAAATTTGACCAGCGTAAAGCTCGTTCAACATAGTTTGTCCATTGGGGCGCGTAGAAGGCTAGCTCGATCAATCGCTCTTGGGGGATTTTAGCTGCTTTGACTTGCCGGGCAAAGTCCTTAGGGGTATCAGATTCAGCAGGAAAAGAGACCCGAATCAGATGGCTGAAGACAGCAGCTTTACTGAGATTGTTATAGGTGTAGCCGCGAACAAATTTTTCCAGGCTTGACGCTTGCAGCAGTTTCACCAGTGTCTCAGTGCCTTCCACCGATCCCAAGGCGAGGGCAGCATGGGAAGCAGCAGTGGGCAAGTCACCCCGTTGCAGTTCGACTTCCAGAATGCGTTGGCGACAGCGATCGCCTAGTTCCTTGAGAATAGGCTCTAAATGAGACTGTTTTCGTCTTGTGATAGACTGTAAGCCGTGAAAATTTCTTCGGGCTAAGCGAAGTTGAGTTATAAAAGCAGGAGTTAGTTGCTGTTCAAATTGATTAGGCAAGTTCCCGAAGATTGTCTGCAAATCTGGGACTTTAGCAGCTAATAGATGAGCAATGATGTCCGCTTCCTTTGCTCCTCCAGCTTTATAGGCGATTAAAAAGTCTTCTAGAGAGAGGGCATGAAGCCCAAAGGATAAGTCTGGAGGTATTCTGTGATTTTGCCAGTACTTCAGTTGCCAGAGTCGGATGTGATGAGAATCTTCCCAATCTGAGGGGAAGAGATCGCGATGATTGCCAACCAAATTTAACCAGCCGCAAAGAGAATCTCTCAACATCCAGCTAGAGAAAAGGAAGTCTCGACTGGTTGTTGCATCTGCTGGCGAAATAAATGTCAATGTTTTTGCTGCCGCATCAAGGAGAAAGTCGATTGCGTCAGTACAGGGATAAAGATAGATGAGCCATAGGCAAACCTGTCTGATTAGGCTGGAATAGCGTAACTGCGAGGTATCGAAGAACAGCGTTTGCCTAGCCTCTCTAAACCAGGGTATCTGATTGAGTTCCTTATAATCAAAAGTCACCGACAATGAAGCGATGCCGCGCAATAATTCAAAGCCGTCTTCATCCCGCAGTTCTGACGGACGTTCCTGCCACCACGTCTCCCACAACGTCCGTAGAGGTAAATGAGTAACATTTTCTTCCCAAGGCTGGCGCGGATTGGGAGAGGGAAATTGCCAGTCAAGATTGCCCAACAGTTGTTCTTCACTTCCCTGCCAAGTTTCAAAAGTAATCGGGGTGTGGCGGTGTTCGTGGATCAGATCGTCAAGAGTTCGGAGGCAGGCTTGGGCAGCCGACGTGACGAAAACGCGGGGTTGTTGTACCTGGGGTGGTGTAGGTTGGGTTAGTTCCTTTGGTTCGATTAGTCCAAGGGCATCTTCTAGGGTTGGCTCTTTTGTCTCTGTGTCCAAAATGCTTTCTAAGAGTTGGGTTTCCGCCTCTGTTCCCTTAGATCGTTGCGACTGATACACCTCAGCACAGGCGCGACATTGGTTCGATACCTGCTCTTGTTGTATCATCTCCCGCAGCAATTCTAATCCAGCAAGGCGCTGTAAGGACTTGCTGGCACTGAGTAATCGTTCCGCCGAGGCGATCGCTTCCTCATCCTTTTGGTTGAGCAATAGCTGCAAAATTCCCCGCCGCAAATCTCCAGACTTTCGGGTTAACAGGCGTTCTAGATACTGAGCTTCTGTTTGAGTAATTTGACAAATTGCCAATGCTTGCAATACCTGTTCTCGTACCCGGCGACTTGGATCGCCTACTAAAGAAAAAAAAGTTTCCCGAATTTCGGTATCCCAAGATTTCATCCGGGCAAGGGCAACAGCAACCCGTCTTCGATCGCTAGCACTAAAAATTGAGAGATAGGGAATTAGTCGTTTAGGCGATCGCTCTCCCAGATTATTTACCAACGCACCAGCGACAAACTGTTGAGAGGTGTCCAGGATTATCCATTCCCAAACCAGCGGTTGAAGCTTTTTAGGCTTTTCGGGAAAGCGAGGAAGGATCTGTTCTAACCGTTCAAATAAATCCGTTTTCTGTAATTCCTGAGCCGCACTTCTGTTGTAGATTGCTTGAACAGCACGAGTAGCAATGCGCAGATCCTCATCCTCTAAGGCAGGTAACAGTGCTTTTTGCGCCTCAGGCAGTCCTAATTGTCCTAGAAGATGCACAGCAACGAAGCGATGTTCGACGTTGGGATGAAGAAGTAACTGAGTAGCAGCAGGGATAGCTGCGATCGCATCGCTAAATGCCAGCGTCCACATTACCAGATAGACAGTTTGGGCATCTTCGCTCTTGAGCGCTGCTTGCCGAGCTTCTGGATTTTCCAGAAACTGCCAAACCTTTACTAATATTTCCTTAACTACACGAGTGTTGAGAGAATCCCACCAAAAACCAAACCAGACATATACCGCCCGAATCGTAGCGCTAAAACGGGTAAGATCGCGGTCGATAATCAGACGTACCATCTGCCGAAACGCTTCGGGATGTGCCTCGTCAATCGTTTCCAGGATGGTCTGCCGCAGCCCTTCTTGTCGCTGAGCCCCCAGCAATAAATTTTCCACAAACTCCCAACCATCAGGACGAGAAGCAACTAGCAATGCTCTGACTACATGGCGATCCATTGCTCCAATTTCATGTTCTCCCCGCGCCGAAGCGATGAGAATATCAAAAATTTCTTGTCCTAGGTCGTCCCCTACATCAATCGCGGCAGCGAATAAAATACCTAAAATATCGGCTGAGTACCATCCTAAATAAGGAGTCCAAGCCGCAAACCAACTTAAATTCTGCTCGTAACCTTCGACTGTATGGAGAAGTTGCAGCAGCCACTGACAACGTCTGTGAAAAGTAATCTCTGGATTATTGGGGGCGCGGAATGCCTTCCTCTGCCAGTCTGACTGGTAGGGCAGACGAGGGATTAACTGCCATGCTTGCTCGACTTGTGAAGAGAATTGGGGAAACAGGACAGCAAAAATGTGCAGTCGTTCTGAAGGACGCAAAGCATCAAGCTGTTTTAAGGCTGCTTGCGTATTGACTGGCTGACCATTAGACTCGCAGCCCAAAATCCCCCAGCCAATTTCTCGCCAACCTTCCGGCAAATTTGCCATCTTAGCAATTCGCTGTGCCCTCCAGTCTTCAATCCTTAACGCCTGAAGTTGTTCTCTTGCCTGTTCTCGATTAAGCATTTTTTATCCTCCCACCAAGGGCACTAAACGCAAAAAGGTTAGGTAGCTGTTCGGTTGAAGATAAATTTCCCTATCTAGTTCTTGCTGCTGTTCGTCATTGATGAAAACGTAGTAGAGACCATCCTCAAAAGCTTGTAGGACGTTGTCTACAGCAGCTTGTGGCTCAACTTCCTGCCCTAAGTCCCGTCCCCCCATATCTACTTTGCCCTGCGCTATTCCCTGCGCGATCGCTGTTTTGGTCAGTAAGCGGGTTAAGCGCCGTTGTTCCTGGCGGCTGCGAAACCCTTCAACCTCTTCAAGAACGATACGGGTTAGCACATCTCTCAGAGTGGGGTGTTTGCCGCGATCGAAAAGGTCTGGCGGCAGGGAGACTTGCCAATCCTTAAATAACGGTCTACTGCGTCCGAGAAGCTGACCAGAGATTGTGATAGTAGATTGCACGATAGTACATATGTATTAATTAAGTTCCTTCCAATGTAGCGCAATTAATCAAGATAGTGAATAGTCTAGAGGGTATCTATAAAGAAAATATTAAATCCTTGCGTAGGGTGGGTTAGGCGGCGATAAATTATCCAACTAACCTGCTAACTAACTATCCGCCGTAACCCACCAAAACCAAGGAGATGTCAATTATATCTTGTGAGCTGAATTCGGTAACGTTGTTTTTTGGTAACAGAAACCTCGCCCACCTCCAAGCGTCCCTTCCGCCGCACTGAGATTAAGTCTCCTGGTTGAACAGAATAGCTTGACTGAGTAACTTCTTTCCAGTTAACCTGCACATCACCAGCCGAGATAGCCTCTACCATTTTGCTACGGGACATCCCAAATCCTGCTGAGGCGATCGCATCTAAGCGCATCGAAGCCTCAACGGTGGTCATCTCTTTCTTCTTAGGTGGGCGAACTTTCAGTTCATTCAGCTCAATTTGTTGCGTTTTCACATGTACAGAACGCACTTGCACCAGAGATGTTTCCAAAAATTCCACCATCTCTGGCACTACAATGACCTGAGCTCCTCTTTCTCCTAACACAATAATGTCGCCAATTTTTTCTCGCACTACCCCAGTCCCCAGAATCGCGCCTAAAAAATCCCGGTGGGTGGCGGAGTCAAAGAGAAAATTACCCGCAATATCCAAGGCTGCGACCTGAATTTGAGATTGGTCAAATGGGACTTCACAACGGGAAATCCCGACTCGTTGGCGTTCCGCTTGGGGATAGCCACCCCAAGCTAATAACTCCACTTCTGTCAAGCGTCCAAAAATATGCTGCACTTCTGCGTGCACTGGAGGTGAGAGAAAATCAGTTAAGACGACTTCCCAAGTTTTCAGCGATCGCTCGGCTTGGTCGATAATCCGAGCAATAGTATCTCGATTCTCAACCCCTTTTAATAATTCTTCTCTAGGTAGCATTATGAGTCGTTGCTGAGTTTCTAATCAATTAAGTGCTAGCAGGCTCGACGTAGGTTTGAAGATTTTCTGGATTAAACTGGCGCAGGATGCCTGTAGCCTTATTCTTAAGACTATCCGAACCTTGAACCACCACTAGATATTTACCAGCATCGAGGCGGTTACGGTAAGGTAAGGCATCTCCACTACCCACTGACAAACCAACGCCACCACCAACAAACACACTACCCATAGCACCAGCGATCGCTCCGAACAGTCCACCGATAAAATGATTACCCAGGGTTCCTGCCCAGTCAAACAGTTCGATCTTCGTTAGGAGATTAAAAGTGTAGCCAGCAGCAAAGCCGAAGGGAACCAGCCAGTAAGCCATCTGTATCGCTCGCTTTTTTGCTTGCTGCTGGGGATCAATTAAGCCAAATTCATCCGCAGTTTTGTAGCCTCTACCCAGAATAGTAATCTGAGCTTGGGGTATGTCTGCTTTTTCTAGAGCAGTGTAGGCTTCTTCAGCCTTAATACGGTCTGGTAGTACAGCAATGAGATAGTTCATCGATTTTTGAGCCTCCCACGACTCCGGTCAGCCGCTAGTCTAGACTAG
The DNA here is from genome assembly GCA_051439465.1 of Xenococcaceae cyanobacterium. Classification (GTDB taxonomy): domain Bacteria; phylum Cyanobacteriota; class Cyanobacteriia; order Cyanobacteriales; family JBFRWF01; genus JBFRWF01. The sequence goes on from JBFRWF010000071.1 coordinate 17,546, forward strand.
GCTTCGCCCCTGCTGTCGCAGCGCGTCCCTGCTACGCAGCTCGACGCTGCTACGCAGTACGCGGAAGGCAAAAGGCTTGCATGCAAAAGTATAGTATATCTAGGTAGACAAAGTTGTCAAGGGGACGGCAATATATATCGAGATCGCAGATTTCCGAAATGTGCTTGATATGGAAAACAGGATTAAGAGTTATTGGTTCGGTAATGCCGAAACTTTGAACTCCTATCCTTGGTGTATAGTGGACATTCCAATAAACTAAAGCTCTTAATCTACTTGATGACGATGGCAAAGGTTCTCGTATCTGACACGATTGACAAAGTTGGAATTGACATTCTCTCTCAAGTTGCCCAAGTTGACGTGAAAACTGGGCTTCCCCCTGAGGAACTGGTGAAAATCATTCCCGAATATGACGCTTTGATGCTCCGCTCTGGCACAAAGGTGACTAAAGAAATCATTGAAGCTGGCACCCAACTCAAGATTATTGGGCGTGCAGGAGTGGGTGTGGACAACATCGATGTGCCTGCGGCTACTCGTCACGGTATTGTTGTTGTCAACTCTCCCGAAGGCAATACCATTGCCGCAGCAGAACATGCCCTGGCGATGATGCTCTCCCTGTCTCGTCATATCCCCGATGCTAACCAATCGGTGAAGAACAAGGAGTGGGAGCGCAAGGGTTTTATAGGTGCCGAAGTTTATAAGAAAACTTTGGGCGTGATTGGTTTGGGTAAGATTGGTGCCCATGTGGCGACAGTGGCGCGAGCTATGGGCATGACATTACTGGCTTATGACCCATTTATCTCCAAAGAACGGGCAGATCAGCTAGGCTGTAGCCTGGTAGACCTGGATTTACTGTTTAGCGAAGCTGATTATATAACCATACACGTTCCCAAAACGCCGGAAACGACCCACATAATTAATGCTCAAGCCCTGGAAAAAATGAAACCCACTGTCCGGATTATCAATTGCTCCCGTGGTGGGATAATTAATGAAGAGGCATTAGTAGAAGCGTTGAAAGAGGGAAAAATTGCTGGTGCGGCTTTGGATGTCTTCGAGACAGAACCCCTGGGAGAATCAAAGCTGCGATCGCTAGGTTCAAAAGTGATTCTCACACCCCATTTGGGGGCTTCTACGGCGGAAGCACAGGTCAATGTTGCCATTGATGTCGCCGAACAAATCCGCGATGTTTTGCTAGGACTTCCGGCTCGTTCAGCGGTGAACATCCCCGGACTGAACCCCGATGTGATGGAGAAGCTCAGACCCTATCTAAAATTGGCAGAAACCCTCGGTAATTTAGTAGGTCAACTGGCAGGGGGAAGGATTGAGTTGTTAAATGTCACCCTGCAAGGGGAATTAGCCAGCAGTGAAAGTCAGCCTTTAGTAGTGGCGGCGATCAAAGGGCTACTCTCGCAAGCTTTGCGAGAGCGAGTTAATTATGTGAATGCCTGCATTGAGGCAAAAGAGCGCGGAATTCGCGTGATTGAAACCAGAGATGCCTCAATTCGTGATTATTCTGGCTCACTCCATCTGGAGGCGCTAGGCTCCCTGGGAAAACATTCGGTGACGGGGGCGTTGTTGAGCGATGGGGAAATCCGGATCACCGATCTCGATGAGTTTCCGCTTAATGTCCCGCCCAGTGAGTATATGTTGTTTACTCTCCACCGAGATATGCCCGGAATTATTGGCAAAATTGGTTCCCTACTGGGCAGTTTTAATGTCAATATTGCCAGTATGCAGGTCGGTCGGAAAATTGTGCGCGGTGACGCGGTGATGGTACTCAGCCTTGATGACCCTCTGCCAGATGGACTTTTGACAGAAATCATCAAAGTTGCTGGTATTCGGGACGCTTATACGGTGAAATTATAATGGGGTCAAGAGGGTGACTGGTGAGAAGGTGACTGGTTCAGTTATCAGCGTCTGACGGCGAGGGAACAAGGACTGGAAAGGGGAACAGGGATTGGACTGAACGCCGAACAAGAAAATCAGAAACTTGTAAGAGTTTGGTCTCCAATACACCCTCACCAAAATTTAAGTTTTACCGAGAGTTGTCATTTTTCACTGATTACCGATCGCTGTTCACTGTTATCAAAATCTCAAAATCAAATGACCTCCTATGTCAAATAGCTGGTGGGAAATTAAAATTCTCTGCGATCGGGTCCTAGAAGAATCAATCTTTTGGCGGCTGGAAAAGTTTGGTTGTCGCGGGACAGCTACCGAGGTCAAAGGACAGTGTTTATTAATCCGTGCTTACCTGCCCCAAATGGAGGTGGAGGTTTTGGATTTGGCGGCTCTTTCTCTGTGGCTGCGCCAAGATGCCCTGGTATTGGGTCTACCGCAGCCTATAACTCGCTGGAACTTGATTGATGAAGAGGATTGGGCAAGTAGCTGGAAAGAGTACTGGCAACCCCAGGAAATTGGCGATCGCTTCCTGATCTACCCCGCTTGGTTATCACCCCCCAAAGCTTCCGAACGATTGATTATACGCCTCGATCCCGGAGCAGCTTTTGGCACTGGGATGCATCCCACTACCCAGCTGTGTCTGGAATCTTTGGAAATGCGCTTAGCCGCTCATGCTCAAGACGCAATTATTGCTGATATTGGCTGTGGCTCAGGCATTCTCTCCATTGGCGCTGTTTTATTGGGGGCGCAACAAGTGTATGCAGTGGATGCTGACCCCCTCGCTGTTCGCGCTGCTCTGGGCAATCGGCATCTCAACGGGATTGATTCTTCCCATCTGGTGATCGGCAGAGGCAGTGTGGAAAAGTTGATGAAACTAGTCAGTGAAGGCGTTGATGGCATTCTGTGTAATATTCTGGCAGAGGTGATTATTGATTTGATTCCCCAGATGACAGCGATCGTCAAACCCAATAGTTGGGCAATCCTGAGCGGTCTTTTGTTAGATCAGACCAAACCAATTGCTGACACCCTTGAGCAACATGGCTGGATTGTGGCAGCGCTTTGGAAACGTCAAGAATGGTGTTGCTTTAATATTCGACGCGATTAGCAGAAGTTTGAAGTCTGAACTGCGTACCCGAAGGGCGTCGCGCTGCGACAGCAGGGGCGGGCTGCGTCAGCAGGGACGAAGTCTAGCCTAGACTAGCAGCGACGAAGTCTAGTCTGAAAATAGAGTAGACCTGAACCTGGCTCAAAACCCAAAAATGAATTGGATTGTCAGACAGACACAACGAATCTTTAATGCCTTATCTGAGGTATTTACAGCTGAACTGTTTAAACTTGGTGGCCAACCGCTATCACTCCTTTTGCTGGTCGAAATTATTTTTTTCACCCTGATCGCCTTACTCATTATTCGCATCATCACGGAGTGGATTAAGCGATGGCTTTTAGTTCGCTTCGGATTTGAGCGGGGTAACCGCGAAGCGATCGCCTCCGTCATTCGCTATGTTCTGGCAATATTAGGGTTTTTAATCGTCCTGCAAAATGTCGGGATTGATCTGAGTTCTCTGACAGTCGTCGCCGGAGCCATTGGCATCGGTTTTGGTTTCGCACTCAAGAATCTAGCCAGTAATTTTATCAGTGGCATCACTCTCCTGTTTGAACAGCCGATTAAAGTAGGAGACTTTATTGAGGTTGGTGACTTATTGGGAACCGTTGAAAAAATCTCTATTCGCTCCACTATTGTCCGTACCCTTACTGGCGTTTTTGTCATTGTTCCTAATGACCGTTTCGTCGAAAACGATATTGTTAACTGGAGCTATCAAGACCCAAGATGTGGTATCAAGATACCTGTCAGCGTTGCCTACGGTAGCGATACAGTCTTAGTCACAGAAGCTCTTTTAGCTGCTGCTAGGAGGGAGCCTAGGGTCTTATCCTATCCCTCTTCCAAAGTTTTCTTTACTCGGTTTGGAGATAATGCTTTAGAGTTCACACTTATAGTTTGGATCGATAATCCTCCGGATAAGGCACTGATTGCAAGTTCTTTGAATTTTCTGATTGAGTCAGAATTACGCTGCCGTGGCATCCAAATTCCGTTCCCTCAGAGGGATTTACATATCCGAAATCCGGAAGCCTTAGGTACTCTGTTTCAAAAACCCCAGTCACTCGATGTTGCCAACGGTAAAATCCCGACACAAGATGCACGGGTTTCAGAAAAGAAAAAACCCATCCCTAAATCTCCCAACAACTTTACTCTGCGCGATCTATTGCGGCGGGTTAGCTACTTTGAAAATTGTAGCAATTTAGAACTTCGGCAATTGATTGAGGAGGGATACCGACAAGTTGTTCCTGCTGATCAGATTATCTGTCGAGAAAATGATCCGGGAGATTCATTTTATATAATTCTCTCTGGCTCAGTCGAAGTCTTTTCTGAAAAAACTGGCAAATATATCGCCACCCGCTCCGCCGGGGAATTTTTTGGTGAAATGTCTTTGCTCATGGACATTCCCCGCACAGCTAGCGTTCGCACCTTAGAAGATACTATTCTGTTTGTAGTAGACCGTGATAACTTGCAAAATCTTTTGGTTAATCACCAGGGGTTAGCTGACCGAATTGCTGAAGAATTATCTCAACGTCAAGAGTCGTTACGCAGCTTAGGATTATTGGTAGCTGAAACAGACTCAGGACAGAATCCTATAGTCTGGATTCGCAAACGGATTAATGCTATCTTTGGCATTTGAAACCAAGTATAAATTATGAATTATTGTGAATAGTCAAACATGAGTAAAGTTAATCAAGATAATAGGCAACTAGAACAGCTCAAAACTGATAATTCGACTCAGCTACCTGACACATTTGAAGAAGCTGTCATAATGGTAAAAAATTTTGTTCTTCTTGAAATCCAAAAAGAAGCAGAACAAAAACAACTTTATTATCATAATTGGAATCATGCTCAAGCAGTTAAGCGAAGAGCAGAGATTATTTTTCAAGCAATTGTGCCTTTTTGCGAAGAAGCTGTTGAGAGCAACACAGCGCCAGAGCATCTGACACGGATGAAGCACTTGATCGATATCTGCGCAATTGCTCACGATCTGGTACAAGAATTTATCCCAACAACCCAACCCCACACTCCTAGGAGGCGAGAAATCGGCGTAAGCGAAGCCGCCACAATCTCTAAACTGATTGATTATATAGAAAACCTGAATAAACAGTTACGTCATCAAAAACTCAACAGCCCTGCACTCTTTACAAATTCAGATATACAAATTATCAGAGAAGCAATTGAAGCGACTATTTGTTTGTACGATCCCTCAGATCATTCTATTTACCAACGCGATCTATATAATCCCGATAAAAAATTATCCCTGCCAGCCAGAATTATTGCTTTAGCAGATATAGGCTCATTGGGAATGGAGGGGATTGAAGTTTATCTCAAGGAAGGAGCTCTAATATTTTTAGAGGAAAACCTTGATATTATACCGATCATTTTGAATAGAGAAATACAAAGTTTCGATTCAAATTTCAAGAAGAAACCTCAAGATAAACAAGAATTATTTGAACTACTAAGACAGCGACTACTTAAAAGAGCCCGCTTTCAAGTGGCTTTTGCCAAGGGACGTGAAGCCAGATTTCTTCGTGAACTTGAAGGCTTGTCAGTTGAGGTTATTTCTGTTTTAAGCAGTGAAGTTTTTAAATATTTAAACAAAGAAACTATCAAAAAAATTGAAGCATTAACTCCCACCTCTGATGACACAACACTCGAAAAATTGCTTGATTTTTTTGAACTGGAGAAGTATATTAGAGCAGAGCAGAAAATCTAAAAAAATTATTAAGAATTTAAAAAATATGAGAAAATTATGTTCTGTTTTGGGATTTTGGAGATAGCAGTCTGGTTTTTCAGGTTTACTTTTCTATAGAAGTCCATAACAAAATGCAACGCTGGGAGTTTGAAAGCCTGGTTCGCTATAGTATTAATGATACGTTGAATGACGCTGGTATTGTCATAGCCTTCCCGCAAACCGATGTTCACTTAGATACGTCCAAACCTATCAATATGCGGATTTTGAAAAGAGGCGAATAATTATCACTGTATTTTACGACCTGTGAGCCAATAGGTGGTCATTTCTCCCTTGCCCTTAACAGCGATCGCCCCCCGCTCTTCCAACACATACTTATCCTTCAGCCTCTCATAAGTCGCAGTCGTAACTTGAATCTTCCCTGGAACTCCCTGTGATTCCATCCGACTGGCAATATTCACAGTATTGCCCCACACATCATAGGCGAATTTTTTGATGCCAATCACTGCTCCTACCACTGGTCCCCCTGTATTAATACCCAAGCGCAGTTGAAGGGGTTCGCCATTAGACCACTTGAAGCGAGTGATTTCCCGTTGCATATCCAGTGCCATCTCAGCAGCAGCCTCGGCATGATCCCGACGCACTACAGGCACCCCACTCCCCACAAAATAGGAATCCCCAATAGTTCTAATTTTCTCTAAACCGTGGTGCTCAGCTAACTGATCAAAGGTAGAAAAAATCTGATTTAACAAGTCAACCACTTCTGCGGGAGGCATAGGAGCAGAAAAACTAGTAAAGCCAGCGATATCGGCAAATAGAAATGTGGCTTCGTCAAATTGCTCAACGATCGCCCTTTGGTTTTCTTTCAACTGAGCGGCAATTGGCAGAGGCAAAATATTCAGTAATAAGCGTTCTGACTTTTCTTGCTCCTGGCGCAAAAGTGTATTTTGCTCCTGGAGTTGCTTTTGCAGCTGCCGGATAGTCAGTTGATTTTCGATCCTGGCTAAAACTTCTTCACCCTGAAATGGCTTGGTAATGTAGTCTACACCACCGACCTTAAAAGCTTTGACTTTATCTAATACATCATCGAGAGCGCTGATAAAAATTACTGGAATCTCCTTGGTTTGCTCATCCGCTTTCAGCGCTTGACAGACCTCATAGCCATTCATTCCTGGCATATTGATATCAAGCAAAATTAGATCCGGCGGAACTATTCGCACTGTTTTCAAGGCTGTTTGCCCATTCAGAGCTTTGCGAACTTTATACCCCTGCTCAGTGAGCATCACAGATAAAAGGCGCAGGTTGTCTGGTGTATCATCAACAACCAAAATATTTCCTTTGTTCTTTGTCATTTGCCATTTTCGTCATTTTCGTCAGGTGAAATAGGTAGGGTAAACCAGAACTTAGCTCCAGCACCCGGGCTTGCGATCACTCCAATTTTCCCTCCGTGGGCTCTGATAATTTGGCGACAGAGATACAGCCCTAAACCCAAACCTGCGGTTTGCTTGCCGGAGCCCCGTCGATAGAGTTCAAATAGACTCTCAGATTGCTCAGTATTCATGCCAACGCCGTTATCGGCGATCGTGCAGCTGATCATCTCCATTTTGGATTTTGCTGTCCTCTCCGTCCCTTCGGGATGCTTCGCGAACGGAGATGCTGACACGAACAGACTCCTTCCTGCGGGTGGGTTTTGGCTGTTGGATTGGGAATTCTCCCCTGCTCCCCTACTCAAGAGTTCCTCTGCTTCTATGACTTCAGCGCTCAGAGTCAACTTCACTCCGGGTGGATTGTGTTTGAGGGCATTGGCGATGAGGTTTTCAAAGACTCGCCAGAGTTGATTGGAATCAGCACTCACTTTGGGCAAATCTGGGGAAACCTGATTTTCTAAGGTCGCTTTATTTTTGGTTAGCATCGGCTCCCACTCTGCTGCCAATTGCTGAGCCAGGCTGTGTAGTTGCAGGGGTTGGCATTGAAGTGGCACTCCCCACACTTCGAGCTGCTGGGTTTCTACGAGGGAGTTGATCAGCTTCAGTTGGCGATCGCAACTCATCTCCATGCGCTCTAGGATAGGGACAGGGACTGGGATTGTTTGTTGTTTTTGAGTACCTGCCACCGACGAATTGCGCCCGAGTAAATTCTTCAGCACCATTGACATGCCTATGACTGGATTGCGCAGATCGTGGGAAACGGCATGGAGGTAGATACGCAAGGCATCTTCAGCCTTTTGGCGATCGTGAATCTCCTGTTGCAGCCGTTCATTTTGGGCTTGTAGTTGCTTTTGCTGCCGACAGATAGTCAGTTGATTTTCGAGACGGGCTAAAATCTCTTTACCCTGAAATGGCTTGGTAATATAGTCTACACCACCGACGTTAAAAGCTTTTACTTTATCCAATACATCATCAAGAGCGCTGATAAAAATTACTGGAATCTCCTTGGTTTGCTCGTCTGCTTTCAGTGCTTTACAGACCTCATAGCCATTCATTCCTGGCATATTGATATCAAGCAGAATCAGATCCGGTGGCACTTTCTGCACTGTGTTCAATGCTGTCTGCCCATTCAGGGCTTTGCGAACTGTATATCCCTGCTCAGCTAGCATCGCTGATAAAAGGTGCAGGTTGTCTGGTGTATCATCAACAACCAGAATGTTTGCTTGGTCATTTATCATTTGTTGTTTGTTGGCCTAAGTTTCTTCTGATCCAGTTTTCACTGGATTAAGCCTCTAGGAGATTTACTTTCCTCTAGAGCCATTAATCGGTATTGACAAAGGCGACATCCTGTGCATACCTATAAAGCACTCGGTTAGGGCGAAGCATTCGGATAAAAAATCTTGGGCGATCGCCATAAATTACTCCCCAAATGCTACTCTACTCTACTCTTCGAGAAGCCCTACGGGCTACGAGAAGGCTACTCTACTCTTCGAGAAGCCCTACGGGCTACGAGAAGGCTTTGCCTACGCCTACGCCTACGCCCCTACAGCATACATATTTTGCTTTTTTTGTCAAAGATTTCTTCTGGATCGGAGCTCTAGACCAAAAGCTAGACGGGCTTTTTAAAGATTATCCTGGATATGCTTAACAATATTCTTTAAGCTTTTAATCCGTACTTTGATGTCATCTATCTTCTGTTAGCTCAATATTAAACTCTTTTCCTATTTGGAGCCCATCAGCCAATAGGTGGTCATTTCTCCCTTGCCCTTGACATTGATCGTCCCCCGCTCTTCAAATAAATACTTGTCTTGCAAACGCTCATAGGTGGCAGGAGTGACTTGAATACTTCCTGGGAGACCTTGGGATTGCATCCTATTGGCAACATTGACTGTATCGCCCCACAAGTCATAGATGAACTTTTTGATGCCAATCACCCCTGCTATCACTGGCCCTGTATTGATCCCGATGCGAATCTGGAACGGTTCTCCTTCGTTGGTTTGGAAGCGGGTAATTGCCTCTCGCATCTCCAGAGCCATTTGGGCGATCGCTTCTGCATGATCTGACCTCGGAACTGGCAATCCCCCTACCACCATATAGGCATCCCCAATGGTTTTAATTTTCTCCAAACCGTACCGCTCAGCTAGTTGGTCAAAGTTTGAAAAAATCTGATTCAACAACTCAACCAATTCTTTGGCAGTCATAGAGGTGCAAAGGCGAGTAAAATCAGCAATATCGGCAAACAGAAGCGTGACTTCGTTAAATTCCTCAGCGATGACCCTTTGCTTTTCTTTCAACTGAGCGGCAATTGGCTTGGGCAAAATATTCAGTAATAAGCTTTCTGACTTTTCTTGCTCCTGGCGCAACTTTTCTTGCTCCTGGCGCAAAAGTGCATTTTGCTCCTGGAGTTGCTTTTGTAGCTCTCTGATAGTCAATTGATTCTCGACACGAGCCAAAACCTCTTGATGCTGAAACGGTTTGGTGATGTAGTCCACTCCACCAACAGAAAAAGCTTGCACCTTATCCAGCGCTAGATTCAAGGCACTGATAAAGATAACCGGAATATCGCGAGTTCGTTCATCCGCTTTTAGCTGTTCGCAGACTTCATAGCCATCCATTCCGGGCATCTTGATGTCAAGTAAAATCAAATCAGGGGGTTCTTCCCGCGCCTCTGCTAAAGCAAACTTGGCCTCAGACATAGTCCTAACTACATATCTTTGCTGGGTCAAGATCCAAGCTAAAATGTGCAAATTAGTCTGGGAATCATCAATGACTAAAATATTGGCTTTCCGAGTGTTTTTTGTCAACTATCCCGCCCCTTAAACCCTTGTCCGGGTTTAATAATCTGTAAAGTTAAACTCCTGCAACTATACTATTCTAGTTTAGGTTTTTCCAAGGAAGCTACTAACGAATCTGCCTCCTCTTTCCCCTCTTCCCCCTCTTCGGAGTTTCACTACTCCAATCCGATTACTATAGCTGAGCTGCGATCGCTGGCATCAAACCCACCCCTCATTGAGATTAGGTGCCAATACGGTTCACTTAGGCTAAAATTCTCAATATCTTCTGTTGATACATAATTAGACTTTGGACAAAGAAAAAACAAATGCGGTAGAAGACAATATCTCCTCCGTCTCAGCCCGAAGAAAAGCTGAAAAATGGCTTCGCAAGAGAGTTATAGAGTGAAACTTAGGGGAGTTTTATCTTTTTCTTTTTACGTTTGGGCTGTTTTTTGATAACTTGATGGCGGGTTCGAGGCACTTTTTTATCATCTTTAATTCGTCCGGGAGAATAACTTGGAGTAACCTAAAAGGATACTTGTGCATCCTATAACCCACCTAACGCACGTCAGTTTGTAATATGTTAAGTAGTATGTTGTGAGCGTATTTTGGCGATCTGCGGAGCAGATCGAACTAGGATTAAGCGATCGCAGATCGGGAAGTTTGCGCTCGCCGTAGGCGCTGCGGAGCAGATCGCTAATTTAAGGAAAATCCGTAATCTTTTAGTGCTACATTTTGACGTGCGGAAGGTGGGTAGTTTTTAGCATCGCATCCAGGAGCGCCAAATTACATAAATTCTGTTAACTGTGTTAAGAAGTTTGAAGCCACCCCAATCCCTATGCCAATAAATAGCTTAACCTAAAATATAGGGAGAACGAGTTGAAATACTTCTCAGGCTACATAATATTTGCCTATATTCTCACAAACTATGTCAATGCTTGCTTAGGAGGAATGAAGTTGATGAAAAGATGGGTTCGCGTGCTAGCCGTCTTAATTTTGGTTCTGAGTAGCTTGGGATTTGTCGGACAATCGCAGGCGCGGGCAGTTGATTTGAGTCGCCCCGCCCTGCAATCATCCTCAGTTTTGGCAGTTACTCAGCGGCGTAACCCGGCTGACTACATGCTAGATAGTGCCTATGGTCAAAAAGTTGACTTGAACAATGCTAGTGTGCGTATGTTTCGCGACTATCGCGGATTTTACCCCAATCTGGCGGCTAAGATTGTTAATAACGCTCCCTACGAGAAGGTAGAGGATGTCCTGGAAATTCCTGGGCTGAGTGAGCGCCAGAAAAAGCTTCTACAAGCTAACCTGGACAATTTTACTGTCAGTAAAACCGCAGATGTGTTCACCGAAGGAGGCGATCGCTACAATCCCGGTTTTTACTAAAAACATCACCGATCGGTAAATTGTTCCTACAACCCACTCCTTTAGGGGGTGGGTTGTTTATTAAAATTGTTAACTTTATTAAAGAACTGCTCTTGAATCCGCTTCCCTCCGATTCTCTACCGCAACTAGATATGCCCAGCCAGTTTGATGTCCTAGTGGTGGGTGCTGGTGCTGCTGGGCTTTATGCAGCGCTTTGCCTGCCAGCTCGTTTTCAGGTGGGCTTAATTACCAAAGACACCCTCAAAACTGGAGCCAGTGACTGGGCACAGGGAGGCATTGCCGCTGCCATTGACCCTGCTGACTCCCCAGGGCTACATCTTGAGGATACAATGCGAGCTGGTGCAGGTCTTTGTGACCGGGAAGCGGTGCAGTTTCTGGTAGAAAATGCGACTGCTTCTATCAGTCGGCTGCTAGAGATGGGTGTGGCATTTGACCGCAAAGGACAAAAGCTAGCGATGACCCTAGAGGCGGCTCATTCTCGTCCCCGGGTGCTTCATGCTGCTGATACCACGGGTCGAGCAATTGTGAGTATTCTCACTGCTAGAGTGTTGGAGCGTCCTAATATTCAGGTGCTATCTCAGGCGTTGGCTTTGAGTTTGTGGCTTAATCCTCAAACGGGTCATTGTCAGGGGATTAGCCTCCTTTACAAGGGTCAGATCAGTTGGGTAAGAGCCTCTGCGGTAATCCTGGCAACCGGTGGCGGGGGTCAAGTTTTTGCCCAGACAACGAATCCGGCGGTAAGTACGGGGGATGGAGTAGCAATTGCTTGGCGTGCCGGGGCAATTTTGCAAGATTTAGAGTTTGTCCAATTTCATCCTACTGCTTTAACTAAACCAGGAGCTCCCCATTTTTTGATTAGTGAAGCCGTCCGGGGGGAAGGGGCACATCTGGTAGACAGTCAGGGGAATCGCTTTGCTTTTGATTACCACCCAGCGGGTGAGTTGGCTCCCAGAGATGTGGTAAGTAGGGCAATTTTTAGTCACTTACAGAAAACCGCCGCAGATCCTGCCCGGGCTCATGTATATTTAGACTTGCGAGCGATCGAATCCGAGCGGATTCGCCATCGCTTTCCCAATATTATTCAAGTGTGTCAAAAGTGGGGCATTGATGTTTTCAATCAGCCAATTTCCGTTGCTCCCGCTGCCCATTATTGGATGGGAGGAATTGCTACAGATTTGATGAACCGCACCTCGATCCGGGGGCTATACGCCATTGGCGAAACTGCCAGTACTGGTGTCCACGGTGCGAATCGCTTAGCAAGTAATTCTTTGTTGGAATGCTTGGTTTTTGCGGCTCAACTGTCTCGGATTGAAATTGAGCCAAAGAAGGTTAGTGAGGAGTCCCCGTCTTTATTCAGGGAGGGAGGAGACTGGGAGAGTGAAATCGATAAGATAGCATCGGTGCGGCTTCTTTTGCGCTCTCTGATGTGGCAAAGTGCAGGGATTTGTCGCTCACAGGAAGTTTTAGAGTCGGCGATCGCCCAGGTTAATTCCTGGCGAGAGGAATTTGCTACCTTCGGTGTCAGTCAATACCTGCTCAATTTATCCCCCACCCAGATGGTTAAGTTTGACTTACCCAATGCTGAGGAGCAATTGCGAACTGCTGCAGAAACCCTCAATCTTTTGGATATTGCCTATTTAATTCTCAAAAGTGCTGCCTTTCGCACCGAAAGCCGAGGCGGACATTATCGCACCGATTATCCTCAAACCTCACCTAGTTGGCAAGTTCACACCTTGGTGCAGGGCGATCGCTGGTGGACATCGCCATTAGAGGAAATGCCCTGACGGGGTGACAACCCCATCAAACCCCTTACAGGGCTTTGCGATCGCCCTAACAGCGATAGGCGATATATTCATAAAAATACTGTAGGGGCGAAGCATTCGGGGGATAAATCATCGAACTCGACCAAAAATTATATATCCGAATGCTTCGCCCTGCTCCCCTGGTTGACTGACAAAAGTCGGAACAAAAAGGCTGAAATCCAGGCTAAATAAGGAATTGGGGCATGGTCGCCCAAACAGCAGTTGCCAATGACGTGAGCCGTAGGCGCAAAGCGGGCGTAAGCGCCAGCAATCGGGAGCTTCATCGCTGACCAACTGGTAACAGATCAGTTCAGACCAAGCGCCCAAAT
>JBFRWF010000072.1:0-3733 GCA_051439465.1 Xenococcaceae cyanobacterium
TGTTGGTAACATTAAAGTTAGATCCGGCACGAATGCAGTTAATTTCTGGCTTTGTGGATACTTATCTGAATCTGAATCCAGCAGAAGAGAAAGAATTTCAAAGAGAAATCAGTACATTTATACAGGAAGAACAGGAGGAAGTGATGCAAATTACTACCAGTTGGATGAGAAAAGGTATTGAGCAAGGTATTGAGCAAGGTATTGAGCAAGGTGCTCAACGAGAAAAAGATTTAATCCTGCGTCAACTCAAACGCAAGTTGAGTGGAATTGATGCCGACTTAGAAGCTCAGATTCGAGCCTTATATCTCGATAGCCTTGAGGAATTAGGAGAAGCTTTACTGGATTTTTCAACTTTAGCAGATGTGCGAGATTGGTTGAATAATAAACAAAACTCTTGATGTTTATGGCTTATCGTCAACGATCAAGGATTTCCAAGGTTTATTGGAAGATCTCTGATGATTTAAGATGGCGATCGCCCTTTGGGGGGGGAGTGAACTATATCTAACCAATCTTCCTGTTTGATCGCTGATCTAGGTTCCGTGAATCATAAAATTGTTGAGCGTGAAAGCGAGCATAACGACCGTTGTGCGCCAATAATTCTTCATGAGTGCCGGATTCGACAATTTGCCCTTGCTCTAGGACGAGAATCCGGTTAGCACGGCGTACAGTTGCCAGTCGATGGGCAATGACAAAAACTGTCCGCTCTTTCATAATCCGCTCCAGTGCTTCTTGCACCAAGGCTTCTGATTCTGAATCCAGAGCTGAAGTGGCTTCGTCGAGGATGAGAATTCTGGGGTTGAAGAGAATAGCACGGGCGATCGCTATCCTTTGCCTTTGTCCACCAGACAGGTTAACACCCCGTTCTCCTACATAGGTATAATAACCCTGGGACAACTCAGTAATGAACTGGTGAGCATTAGCAATCTTAGCAGCAGCTTCGATATCCTTGAGATCAAATTCAATTTGACCAAAAGCAATATTCTGGGCAATAGTGCCAGAAAAGAGAATGGTTTCCTGGGGAACGATGCCAATTTGCCGCCGCAGACTCTTTAACATGACATCCTGAATATTGACACCATCGATCAGGATTTGTCCCGCCTCAGGATTGTAAAAGCGAGGCAATAGATTTACCAGGGTGGTTTTCCCCGCACCAGATGCTCCCACTAGGGCAATCATCTCCCCTGGATGGGCTAAAAAACTGAGGTTTTGCAGCACTGGTTGTCCCGGAGAGTAGGCAAAACTGACGTTGCGATATTCCACCTTACCTGTAACCGGAGGAAGAGCGATCGCCCTTTGACTTTCCACCACCGTCGGCTGAAGTGCCAGCAGTTCAAAAATCCGGTCTACAGACGCTTGCCCCTGCTTAAACTCATTATAATTGCTAGTGATATGACCGACGGGGTCAATCAACATTGCCACTGCAGCAACATAACTGATAAATTCACTGCCTGTCAGGTTGCCCTGGGAAATCTGCCAGCCACCGAGAAAGAAGAGAAATACCACACTCATCGCGTAGAGAAAGCCAACCACAACGAACTGAATTGCTTTAACTTTCTCCGCCAGATACTTTGCCCGTCGATTTTGTTCAGCCTCTTGCAGAAAGCGTTGAATTTCATAATCCTCGGCAACAAAGGCTTGTATCAGACGAATGCCGCTGAATACCTCGGTGAGTAAGGAAGACAAATTCGAGATGTGGTTTTGACTGCGGCGGGAAAACTTCAGCAACTGTTCCCCAAACGCGCCAATTAACAGTCCCATCAGGGGGGCAATAATAAAAACTGCCAGGGTTAGCTGCCAGTTGAGTATTAGCATGTAACCCAGCACTACTATTAGCTGCAACACACAAGGTATAAAGTCATGGAAGACTTTATTGACTACCTCCCCAATTCGATCAATATCTTCCGTTAGGCGGTAGGATAAATCTCCAGTTTTAGCAACTTCAAAATAGTTGAGACTCAGCTTGTGTAAGTGAGCATAGACAACCTTGCGCAAGTCTAGGGCAATCTTTAAGGCAGCTTTCGCCATCAGGGCATCTTGTCCGTACTGTGCAGCGCCTCGGAGGAAGAAAGCGATCGCAGCTACTCCCACCAGTTGAGCAATTTTGCCAACATCCCCCTGCCCAATATAAATTGCCATGCGTCCTGCCAGCCACGCTAGAATTGGCCAGAAGACTGTAAAAACAAGGGTACAAGCCAATGCTTGAGCGATAGTTTGTATCTGGGGACGAATATAAGGTAAAAGCTGCCAGTAACTAAAGCGAGTTTTCAAGGTAATAGGTGCTCTAATGGGTTAAGTTGGTAATAGTCTACAGTAGAGCCGTTATCTTAAACCCGCCAGAAGACCCCCGCCATACCGAAGGTTGGCGGCGGGATGAATGGCGGAGCAGTCCTGAGAACTAAACAACAAAAATTAACTTCTGTCGCCCCTCAGATGTAGTAAAATAAAGAGCAAGCGGCGAGCTGAAAAGTTCGAGCTGTTAAGCTGACCATCTAATTTTTCTTCGGAATGCTAGATTAATCTAAAAAGGGATGATTGCTCTAATCAAGACCCATGATTATCACTCAGTGCTACAAACTCAAGCCGAATAAACAACAAGCTGAGTTGATGGGAGAATGGCTAAATATGCTCCGAGCGCATTACAACTATTGTTTGCGGGACAGAATCTCAGCTTATGAGCAGCTAAAAGCCCCGGTGATGGGGGACTATTGCCGATTAGATAATCAAGGTGTTTGTTGTCCGTTAACTTGTATTGTTAGTAAATCAGCGACCATTGGATGCCCCTGGACAAAAAGCAATAACAAGCGTGGAGCTTACGCTCAACAATCATCCAGTTTACCAGAGTTAAAAGCGGCACGCCCTTGGTATAAGAAAATATACAGTGCTGTTTTACAGCAAAACTTAAAACGTTTAGATAAAGCCTTTCAAAACTTTTTTAAAGGGAAGAGAGGATATCCAAGGTTTAAGACTATCCAGAAATTTAGAAGTTTTAATTATGCTTCAGGTCAGGTCAATATTAAGGGAGATAGAGTTCATCTACCTAGTATTGGGTGGATGAGATTTTACCGCTCTCGTCCCCTGACTGATGGATTTAACATCAAAACTGTTACCATCCGCAAAAAGTCTGATGGCTGGTACATGAGCGTGACTTTAGAAGATCAGTCGGTCCCCGCCCCGATGCCGATTGATTCAAATCAAGTCAAGACAGCTATCGGGGTAGACCTAGGGATAAAAAAACTGGCTTCTCTCAGTCAAGGCTCAGTAATACCCAACCCGCAGTTCTACAAACAAGTGGAACGAAGAAGGACGATCAGATATCGTGCTGCTAGTCGCAAGCAGAAAGGCTCTAGAAACAAATCAAAAGCCTATCAGTATTTGGCGAGATTAGAGCAAAAAGTAGCGAACAGAAGAACGGATTATCAATGGAAAGTAGCCAATCTACTATGCAATCTAGCTGATGCCATCATCTTTGAGGATTTAAACATTAAAGGGATGATGGCAAGATGTAAACCCAAACAGGATGAGCAAGGAAAATATCTGCCGAATGGTCAAAGTAGGAAAAGAGGGTTAAACCGAGTTATAGCAGACGCTAGTTGGGGAGAACTCAAACAGAAGGTGAAGTCGGTAGCTGAAAAGTTTGGCGGCATCGTGCTAGAAGTTAACCCCCGTCACACTTCGCAAACTTGTTTTCATTGTGGTTGCGTCAGTAAAGATAATCGAAACGGTGAACGCTTTC
>JBFRWF010000073.1:0-22277 GCA_051439465.1 Xenococcaceae cyanobacterium
GAAATTCTCACCACGTCTGCCTTTCAAAAATAAGATGCGTTTGCTCTGACTCTCTCCCCCCTCATTTCTCTTGTCCCGCGCGATTGTTGGTAGCCTATTCCTCAATACAAAATTGATGACCTACTAGTCTTCGACGCGCTTCGCGAGAGTCTTCGACGCGCTTCGCGAACGCCGCTCTTCGAGAACGTTGCCTCAACCCAACCTACACAAAATAGATATCATCTACGTTAGTTGTTAGTTCCTAATTGAGCCAGACACTTTAATATACTCAGAACCCCATATAAATCATTTCCTGGATTGAGCATATCGAAAACCTTAGACACAGCATACTGCGGTGTTTCTCCCTTGACTAATTTGAGGAATCTAAAACTCCCACCATTCGTAATTAATCCATAGGTAGGTTTTTCAGAGTTGAGGTTAGCCAGCATATAAGATAGTATCTGTGGTCTCCCAGCTTCTAGAGAAAATGCTGCTTTTTTGGACTCAATAACCACTACCCAAAACTGGTCATATATAGCCAATATATCTATCTCTCCTCTAACGATAACTCCCTCGTCTTCTGCTGAGATACTCACAGATTGTTCTGATTTAATGTGAAAGGGGGGCAAATAAAAGCCAGCTAAATCTAGTAAGGGAGATAGCACCACCATTTTGACGGTATTTTCTAGCATTGGAGGGAATCTTAGTAAATTAGCATAACTTGCTTGAACTCGGTCAAGTCGTCGTTTTTCTTCTTCAGTTATTTCGGGTAAATCATCTTGCCACTCCCGGAAGAATTGCTGATCCTCAACTAACTGAATTTTAAATTTTGTTTCTAAGTCCAATAGGATTACTTTTTTGACTTGAATTGTTTGAACCATAATTTTTTCTACTCTAGTTTCAGTTTTCCAGTCTATATAGATAGTCTATCATTTCCTATGAAATCGCCACTGACGGTGCATCAAACACAATCCGTCCCTGTCGCAAACCTACCAGGCGATCGCTCCTCTAGAGGGTATTTATCAAATAAATTTTAACAGAGCTAGAGTGCCTGGTTTTGGTGGGCTACGGCGGATAGTTAGTTGGCAGGTTAGTTTGATAAGTTATCCCCGCCTAACCCACCCTACGGATTTAATATTTTCTTTATAGATATTCTCTATTTTAGTTGTTAGTTGCTAATTGAGCCAGACGCTTTAATATCTAATTTGAGGGAACGGTGAGTCGATTCTTAAGAATTAAAGGAATTAAATTCAAGTCAATTAAAGTCTCATGTTAGTACATTTGTATTATCCCCCCCCTGGTGTTAGCCATCGCCTGTTTCGAGCTCACACCCTGTAATGGTTGTTGTCACCTCTGCGCACTGCGTTCTGCTCCCGCAGGGTCGAAGACTAGCGGATCTCTTCGAGATCGCGCCTCTTCTGAGAAACTTTTCGATAGTATTAATAATAATCCTGGTAAAAAAACTTGTTTCATCTCTCAGATTCTAAGGTTAGAGCGGGTTTTGTATCAAGTTTATCTCTGAGATTCCAAAGTTATCAGCTAAACCCGCTCCTACAACCTCCCCCTACCCTCTATTCCCTCTCTGCAGTTAGCGCTACACTCACTTTTTATGGATTTTAATTACTTGCTCATCTGGATTATCTCTCTTTCCTGCATTATCTTTCTAATCCGTGCTGCTCGTTCCTCTCTGAGTAATAACCTTGGCTGGATTGTCGTCTGCGGATCAATCGTGGCTGTCACCCTAGGGATGTCATACCTGACTCCTGCTGTGGCTGCTTTGATTGGTAGTATTCTGTGGGGTATTTTCTTCTTGCTTCCCAGGATTGGCTTTTTCCAGGTTAAGCAATTGGTTTACCAGCAACGCTATGGCGAAGCGCGTAAACTAGCATCCCGCTTGCGCTGGTTGCATCCCGCAGATGGCTGGCTTGAACAACCGAAATTATTACTGGCACTGGAAATGAGTCAGGGTGGCAAGATAGCTGAGGCAACTAAAATCATCAAGTGTTACGAAGGAGCCACCACTACTCTTGCTCGCAATGCCCAGGCTTTACTCTACTGGATGAGGGCTGATTGGGAAAAATGCCTGCTGTGGATTGGAGAGAATGTGCCAGAAAAGGTTTTATTTAAAGAACATAACCTGCTCGTCTACTACCTGCGAGCTTTAGGGGAGACGGGGGATTTGAATGGTTTGCTCAGGGAGATAGAGCGTGCTGAGCACAGTTTGGAAAAGACCGAGGATGAGGTAAAGCTGAATCTAGTGCGCATGTTTGCCTTGGCGTTTTGCGGACAAACTGAACAGGTGTGGCGATTGTTCGACGATCCTTTGGCTGTTTATCCAAAAAATACCCAGAGATTTTGGCAGGCAACGGCGCAGATAGCAGCAGGAAATGAAAAAGTTGCCCGCGAGCAACTGTTGGCTCTGCGTCAGAGCAAGGATCTAGTTCTGAGAAATGCTATTGATTGGCGCTTGTCTCAGCCTCCTGTTGAGCCTGAGCGGGTGTTAACTGATTCCTCCAGGCAAATTCTCTATCGCATTAAACTTGAACTCAAGCAGGAAGCTAGATATAAGAATATGATTAATTTTAGCCGGAGGAAAGCCTATGCTACCTATGGATTGATTGGCTTAAATTTGCTCTTTTTTGCTCTAGAGATTGTTTCGGGGGGGAGCGAGAATTCGTATACTTTATATCGTCTCGGTGCATTAGTGCCACAAGAGGTTTGGTCTGGACAATGGTGGCGGTTGCTCAGTGCCAATTTTCTTCACTTTGGTTGGTTGCACCTATTTACTAATATGCTCGGTCTTTATTTCCTCGGTCAGTTCGTAGAATTTACTTTGGGCATTGGTCGATATCTGGTTGCCTATTTGGTTAGTGGAGTGGGGTCGATGTTAGCTTTTTCTATTCTGGCGCTGAGTCTGGGAGATCAGAATCAAATTTTGGTCGGTGCATCGGCGGCGATTATGAGTTTGATTGGGGTGATTGGAGCCATTTTTCTCCGGCTTTGGCGTCAAGAAAAATCTCGCATCGCCGCTAGACGTCTGCGCTTTTTATTCTTGATTATTGGGCTGCAATTTGCTTTTGATCTGACTACGCCACGAGTTAGCTTTTTGAGTCATTTGTTCGGGCTAATTCTGGGTTTTTTTTCAGGAAGTTTCTTGCTAATTTCGTGGCGTTCTCGGAATTAGTAATGAACTTGATACCAAGTGGCAGTTATTTACTGGGCGAGTAAAGTGGATGTAAAAATTTCCATGAAACGTTGTTTTTCCTAAGCTCTTAGCATAGATATCTTCGCTGACCCCGCCTGAATTATTCGGTATTAGTAAATTGAGCTTGAGAGCGCTCAAAGGAGACGGCACAGAGGCAGTGGCTCTTAACTTGTCAGAGTGGACTTCGGCTCCCTTGGCTGAAAGCTTCACTAAACTCCCATTGAATAAGGTGTCACTGATCTGCTTTCCAGACAGAACCACATAGTGGATCGGAAGTTCTGCAAAAAGGGAAAAGAATACCTCTTCTTCTTTAGAAAGAAAAAGGTTGTATTCCCCGGCGATACCTCCAACTTCATAAATGGTAATAGGCTGTCTAATTCCTTTCGGTCTAACTTGCTTTTGCCCTTCAATTTTCACGATGGGATCTACTTCTTTTAAGGTTTGCTCTGAAATGAGAATTTGACCACCTGTTGTATAAGACTCGATTCGATAAGTTAGATTCACATTTCTACCAACGACATCGTACTTGGTGCGTTTCTTGGAGCCAATATTCCCTATCACCACTTCGCCAGTGTGGATCCCAATGCCCATTTCTAGTGGCGGCAGCCCCCATTCCTTCATTGTTTCGTTAACAGCGACCATTGCCAACTGCATAGCAACTGCACAGGCAATAGCCCTTGAAGCATGGTCTTCTTTTGCTGTAGGGGTACCAAAGAGCACCAAAATTCCATCTCCTATGAAGTCATGAATAGTTCCCTCGTACTGGATAATCACATCTGTCATATGTCCCAGATAGAGGTTGAGAATTTTAACCACTTCTTCAGCAGCCAATCGCTCTGAGAGAGCTGTGAATCCTCGCAAATCAGAGGTCAGCATGGTTATTTTTTGCCTCTTGCCACCAAGCTGAAATCCTGAGGATCCTTCTAGTAAATTGGCTAAAACTTGATTGCTCAGGTAACGTCCACAGGTCTGACGAATCAGATCGTTTTTTTCAAGCTTCAGGTGTTCTAATTCCTGACGCAGCTTTTTGAGTTCAAACAGAAGCTGTTCCCGTGAAGGTTCTGTTTCCAGCTTTGACTTTTTGAGAGGTTTGATATTTGTCTTCATACAGCTGTACCTCCTAATTAGAGTTCTATTTTTTACCCTTCACTGTTGCCCGTTAAGAGTTCCCTAAGCGAAGGGCAGGATTGTCCCGGCAAGGGACTGGTAGCTGTATAAGTTCAGTTTGCATAACAAACTCGGTTATGTCCACCTAAGTTTAGGAACTTAAGGAAGAAGTTAAGGAACAGGGAACAGGGAACAGGGAACAGGGAACAGGGACTCGCTAGACTTCGTCGCTGCTCCGCAGAGCGCTCAAAGGCAAAAGGCTTGCATGCAAAAGGTAAAAGTAGGGAATAGGGAACAGGGAACAGGGAATAGGTAATGGGAAATAGGTAACGGGGAATAGGTAATGGAGAATAGGTAATGGAGAATAGGTAATGGGGAATCTGACTTTTCACGCCATCTGGAGAAAACCCCTTCAGACCTTGGTTTCGCCTCCAAGATTATTCTCAATTAACTTAAATTAATGACAATAAATAGCCGTAACCCACCAATATACCCGAAGGGTTAGTGGGGCATTCTCGCGGTTCTTAGGTAAAGCTATAAATCGTTTGCATTTCTAACTTGCCACACAGTTCAGAGGGTTTTTGACTCAAAGGGAAAGTTTGTCGATCTAGCTTCACTTGTAAACCTGTCATTGGATCGTCGCCAGAAGAAATCAGAAATTCTAGACGTTTAATTTGGGACCAGGTGGAAATGTTGTCTAAAATATTTGAAATTGCTTGCACATAGGGATGATTGCAGTTTTTGTACCAATCTGGTGCTGCTAGGGAAGCTCGATCCAAGCCGATGTGAACCGTCAGAGAAGGTTTACCAAACAGAGCGATCGCTACTGGTCTAGCTTCCTCCTGCAATAACAGGTGAAACGACCGGGCTAAATAGCGCAATTTCTCCAACTTCTCATAGCGTTCTGTCACCGATTCCAGTTCCGAATCCCAATCAATCGCCACTGTCACTAGATAGGTTTGCAACAGCAGATGACCCAGCTTTTTCGCCTTGGTTGCCAAATAGCTGGAGTTGTAGTCAGTTGACTCAATTAACAAAGGCACCCGGTCTACTATTTCTAAGCCATAGCCCTTCAAACCCACAATTTTACGAGGATTATTGGTAATCAAGCGAATTTTCTTAATCCCCAAATCATTGAGCATTTGCGCCCCCATGCCGTAGTCGCGCAAATCAGCTGGAAAGCCTAAGCGTTCATTGGCTTCCACCGTATCCAGTCCCATATCCTGCAACGAATAAGCCTTCAACTTATTCACCAGACCGATTCCCCGCCCTTCCTGTCGCAGATAAACCACCACACCCAAGCCAGCATTTTCAATCATTTTCAATGCTGCTTGTAACTGCATCCGACAGTCGCAACGCAGGGAACCCAAGGTATCTCCAGTTAAGCATTCCGAGTGCATCCGCACCATCACTTGTTTGTCTTGAAACTCAGCAGGATCACCTTTGACAATGGCGACGTGTTCTGTTTGATCCAGGGCGTTTCGGTAAGCATAAATCTGGAAATTACCGAACTGGGTGGGCAATTTACACACCGTTTCCCGGGAAACAAAGCGGTCATGTTTTAGACGATAACTAATTAAGTCTGCAATACTAATTAGCTTCAGGTTATATTTTTTCGCGTACTTGAATAACTGTGGCAACCGTGCCATTGAACCATCGGGGTTTTGGATTTCGCAAATCACCCCCCCAGGATATAGTCCTGCCAGTCGCGCCAGATCAACTGCTGCTTCTGTATGACCTGCCCGTTTCAGGACGCCGCCTTTCTTGGCACGGATGGGAAAGATATGACCAGGACGGCTTAGATCCTCTGGTCGCGTGGCGGAATTAATCGCTACTTGGATGGTGCGGGCGCGGTCTTCTGCTGAGATACCTGTGGTGACACCGAGGTGAGGGCCAGCATCAATACTAACAGTGAATGCCGTTTGGTTGCTGTCGGTGTTTTTGCTGACCATTAAGGGCAAGTCTAAGGCATCCAGGCGTTCCCCTGTCATTGCCAGACAAATTAGCCCCCGTGCTTCCACCGCCATGAAATTAATTATGTCCGGTGTAGCAAACTGGGCAGCACAGATTAGATCCCCCTCGTTTTCCCGATTTTCGTCATCAACCACCACCACGACACGACCTGCCTTAAGATCTGCCAAGGCAGCGTTAATGGAGTCAAATTCAAACAAATTGTTTTGAAAGGCTTCCACTAGAAAAATTTGGGCAAAAAAACTTTCACACTCCCACGGCTGAAGCACGTGGTATTCTGAGAACCTAGTTACCTAAGCTCTCCTCCCTCATTTGAGGGTTCCCAGGCTCCCCGCCAACGGCAGCAATATCTCTTCATTGGATATTTCGGGCCATATTTCGCGGGGGATATCGGTAATTGGGATAGACTGATTCCCAAAGCTTTTAGTCCTCGAGAGAGAATATTTTTTGATGCTTGAACATGGTCTGAAGACACTGGGCTTTCTCGCCGCAATCCTGTAAATTTTTTTTAACTGCTTTTAAATCTGATTGTAGCTCGTTTGCTGTTCTCCCGACGGAACCTTCAATTGCAGTTTAATCAAATTTTCATATTTCATCGTTCCCCAGACTAACACCCCTATGTGTTACCTTGCCACGAACCATATTGAACCATGCCGAAAATTTTCTCCCCAATTTACTTATTTGATACTAGAATGCAGCAAAAGTTGGATTGTATGAAAGATTACTAGGACGTAGAAAGATTATGGGTGATTCTGAACGCATACGAGTCGGAATTATTGGTGCTTCTGGTTACGGCGGGGTGCAACTGGTGCGACTGCTGGTGGAGCATCCGGAGGTTGAAATCGTTTACCTGGGAGGATATAGCAGTGCTGGAAAGAAGTTTTCCGACCTTTACCCCCATCTCAATCATCGCGTCAATTTGAGCATCGAAGCAATTGACTTAGACGCGATCGCGTCTCGTTGTCAGGTGGTTTTTCTCGGTTTGCCCAATGGTCTTGCCTGTGAGATGGCTCCCATTCTCGTTGAGAAAGGCTGTAAAGTTCTGGATTTGTCTGCTGACTACAGATTTAGTGATTTAGACACCTACACTGCTTGGTACAAAAAACAACGCACTGACCACGCTATTGCTGCCACTGCGGTTTATGGCTTACCCGAATTGTATCGCCATGAAATCAAAGAAGCGCAGTTAATTGGCTGTCCCGGTTGCTATCCCACTGCTAGTTTAATGGCACTTTCCCCGCTGCTGAAGCAGGGATTGATTGTGCCAGAAACAGCGATTATTGATGCCAAATCCGGAACCTCTGGAGGGGGTCGTCAGGCAAAGACTCATTTATTAATGGCAGAAGCGGATAACTCCTTGGGGGCTTATGGTGTAGCTGCACACCGACACACGCCAGAAATTGAGCAAATTTGCAGTGATTTGGCTGGACATGAGGTAAGGGTTCAGTTTACCCCCCATCTAATTCCAATGGTGCGCGGGATTCTGGCAACAGTTTATGCTAGTATGCGCGACCCAGGGTTAGTGCGAGAAGACCTGATTACCATTTATACTGCTTTCTACCGGGCATCTCCTTTTGTGAAGATATTGCCCAATGGTGTTTATCCTCAAACCAAGTGGGCTTGCGGCACGAATCTTTGCTACATCGGTGTTGAGGTTGACCCCCGCACTGATCGAGTAATCGTTATGTCAGCGATTGATAACTTAATCAAGGGTCAGGCAGGTCAAGCCTTACAGTGTTTGAATTTGATGATGGGTTGGAAAGAAACTTTGGGATTGCCTCAGTTAAGTTTCTATCCGTAGAGTTTAGTTATCAATGAACAATGATCAATCATTGTTCATTGTTCACTGGTCAGAGAGAGAAATGAATAAGAAACTTACAATTATAATTAGCATAATTCTCTCAGTTATTCTCCCTTTACCAATCAAGGCGGAGACAGTTTTGGAAGAAATCGAGCGCACTGGAGTAATCAAAGTTGCTATTAGGTCAGATGCTGTTCCATTTGGTTACATAAATTTAGATAACAACTTGACGGGATTGTGCCTCGATTTTATAGCTTTGCTGAGAAAAGAAATTAAGCGACAATTTAATAGAGATATTCTGACAGTAAGATTGTTTAAATCTACACTTTTCAACCGTTTTGAAATAGTGGAGCAAAAAATTGTACATATTGAATGCGGTCCTAATACAATCAGAAGCGATATCAAATATGATGTAGATTTTTCCGAACCTTTTTTTATCACAGGCACGCAGTTGTTGATTAAAAAAGAAGATGAAACCAGAGTTAATCCTAATGGTACCCTTGAAAATATAACAATTGGATTGCTTCGAGAGACTAGCACAGAAGAATTTATTGAAAGTCAATATCCTCTAGCAAGCATCAAAAAGTTTCGAGGTGTAACAGGTCGCTTGAGAGGTATACAAGCAGTAGGACAAGGTAAGATTGATGTCTTTGCTAGCGATGGTATTCTTTTGGTAGGTGAAGCAACAATACTGGGTTTTTCTTTAGAAGAAGATTACCAGTTAATACCTGAACTACCTCTGACTTGTGACTACTATGGAATGATCATTCCTAAAAATGATAACCAATGGCGAACTTTTGTCAATTCTGTTATTGAGAGCCCCCAATCAGAACAAATTTTAAAAGAATGGTTTACTGTAGTATTTCCTTACATAAGAATAACTAAGGATTTTTGTCAAGGGAATAGGGAATAACATAACAAGTTCGGAAGAGCCAGCTTCTTGGGGTTGTCCGATGCTGTTGTAGACAGAACCAATATTATTCAGAGTTGTTGCTTCCCCAGCGCGATCGCCCAGCTATTCCTTATTTTATGGCGACATCTTAACGTCAGTCATAAACTTACCTTGCCCTTAATTTTCTCTAAATTGCATCTATTTTCCTCCTAATTATCAAAAAAAACTGTCGTTCATCGATTAGCAGAAGAGGGTGTTGTTTTGAGAGTTACTTCACCCTGCGTTCCAAATTTAATTTCATCTACGATGTAGGTTTGAGAAGTGCTGCCATTGGTCTGAATTCTCCTACAATTTATAGAAAGGCTGACAACCTGCATCCCCACCAATCAATATAGCCAACCCAACAGGAAGATCGCTCATGTCCAACTCCCCTCAAGCTAAAAACGTCCCCGGTATTTTGGGCGGTATTGCCAGTATTGTCGCCTTATTGGGAATCTCTCTCTATTTTACCGACTGGATCTACCGTTGGGCGTACTATGGTTTCTTTCATCTAGAAGTCACTACCCTCGACTTACCCCTTCAATCATTCCTGTTGGTTCCCCTGCAAGTCTTCTTTGGCAGCCCTCAAATTATCATAGGATTGCTATATAAACAAATCAAAACCGCATTTGATACCTAACGCTGAACTCATTGAAATTGTAGTCGTAGGAGATACTTACGAAAGACTTGTTGTCTACCTCATAAACTGTCTCGACTACGGGAAAAAATCGGAAATTCTTCAGACCAATTTTTTGTGCCATGCTATTACCCGCCTCGTTCACCTCGAACAAAACACCTCGTAAAAGAGGTCCGAGCAACAACTGAGTAAAACCAAACTCTAACAGTTGTGCTTCATTTCTTTGTTGTAGCTCCTCTGCGAGTGACGCAAACTGTGAACCAAGCTGCTTGCCAAACAGAGCGATAATTTCATTGTGGCTCAGTGGAGGACTACTTTCCAGCGTCACAATTGGCGTGAAGAGCAACTGTAGCTCCGACTCATTTTCAAAAGCGCTTATCTGAACACAGCTAGTGAGCTGTTGTAATTCTTCCAGGGAAACGCTAGCATTCTCAGGAATAGGGCTGATGTCATCTGGTCTAATTTGACAAACATCAGAGGCTTTTTTACCTAGACTTGGAAGTAACTGGTTTACTCGCCCTTCTATAGTAACTGTTATCTCAATTGACTTAGCTCTGCCACTCTTAACTATGTCATCAGGAATCTCGTTAGCATCAATAGACTTCAACGAAACATTAAATAGGAAGGTTTTTAGCTGGATATTTAGGTTCGGGTTCAGCAATCCCTGCTCCGGCACAAAATCAATCCTATTCTCATAGCGGCGAGCCACGAAAAACTGGGTAGTCACTAAATCTACCTCTCCATGTTGCAGCCAAATCGTTCCCTTGGGTTGCAAATTTTCAAGGTTGTCTAGAACACCATTTAAGGTTAAATCGCCTCCCAGGCGAAACTTATACCAGGGGGACTGTTTAACTTCTAATTGCTCCAGAACCACCTGAAAATCCTTCAACCTCGGTACTATGGGAACATCGGTCTTGCCGACACCAGCACCCACCCACCTCTCAAAAGCAGGAGAGGCTTTCTGAGCACCAGAGTCCTGCTTCGGCACGAATACCCGACCTTTCTGCAAGCGAATCTTTCCGCCAATCACGGGAAGTATTGCCGCACCAGTAACCACCACTTTGCCATCAATCTGGCCCTGGTACAGCTCCTCTAAATCTATCTCCCCTTGCTCGATCGCAACTGTAAGGGGATTGGATGAATCTGGGTCATCTTTGCTCAGGGGTCTCCATAGCGGCAACACCCCCGTCACTGATAGCCTTGCGGGTGTAGCATTCCCGTTGTTATCTTGTTCGATATCCAAAATATATCTGCGCGAATCCTCTGTCCCTTCAACAAACGACCCCTCCAGCTTCTCCACTTTGAGGCGTTTATTATTCAAAGCTATCTTGCCAGTAACATTCAGTTCATCGGGAAATGCCGCACTCTTGAGAGTGGCATCGGAGAGAGTGACCTCACCCCTTACTGCCAAATCATCCAGCTTCATCCTCTTTCCCAGGCTCTGGCTGGGAACGAAATCTAAACGCCCACTAGCATTGAGAGTAACCTCACCTTCCCCATCAACCCACTCCACCTGTCCTTGGGTAAACAACCCCACCAGGGCGATCGCCTCTGTGCCAAGCTTGACATCCACCTCCAAGCGATCGTTAACTTCTGGTTGGATGGGATATGGCACACTTGCCTGGACTTGTATAGACTCTGGTTCAGTAGTGCGAAATTTGAATCGGGCATCAGAATAGCTGAAATTGCCCACTATCGTCTCATCCAGAACTCGACCAAAAACAGCTCCATCCACAAAGGCAATTTCTCCCTGAACCTGGGGATTGCTCAGACTACCATCCAGACTCCCTTTCAGGTTTATCTCACCCGCCATGTCAAATGGGATCGAGACAAAATTGCGCACCAGATCCAAAGATAGATTTTCCACCTCGAAGCTAGCTGAGTCCTGTTCCTTCGACAGATTTCCCGCGAAAGACAGGACTGTTTTCCCTAGCTCAATCCGCACCGGCTCCATCTCGATCGCGCCGCCTTCAAGATTTCCCTGAACGAGTACCTGATTCACAGGAATCACCTGAATTTCTTCCATAACCAAACCGAGGGGCTCAACTAAAGCAGGAAAAGCCGGTTGAGGACGCCACTCCCAATTACTACCCTGTAACTTGAAATTCACCTGAGGTTCCTTCAAAGTCCCTGCCAAAGTGATGTCTGCCGTATAAGCACCCCGGATATCTATCTGGGTTGGGAGTCCCCCAGCCTTCATCTTGGCAGCTATTGCCCGAATCTGTTGATCAATTTCCCAGAGAAGATTCACTTGCTGGCCAAGGGCTGCATCTGAATCTCCCACAGGTTTCGGTTGAACCTCAGCCGCCGTGGCATAATCAGGCCTCTGGAATAATCTGGCTATGTCTTCGATCCTAAATGAAGGGAAAATTGTCAGGATGTCTTGCACATAGCCTTTGGCAATATTAACCTTGCCATTTACCTCACCAGATTTAATATTTAAGCCCCCCTCAAACTCATATTGACTCTGCCCTAGCTGTAGGTAAGCCGATGTCAACTGAGCCATGCCATTATTATTGTCATAAAAGAAGCTGGCTGCAAATTCTTCCGCTTTGATGTAACCAACGCCTGGCTGCTTGATTTCCACATTACCCGTAGCTGCAAGGGTGAATAGATTGACATCTATAGCCCCTGTCACCTCACCTGTCACTGAACCTGGGATACCGATCGCTGTGCCAGGGGCTATGTTGAACACAGCAAGAGGGAAGTTTTGAACTTCCGCTGCAAGGCGTTCGCCCTGGCGTTTCCCCATAGCAATGACAGGTTTTTCTGACCCCTCTCCTTGTCGGAATTCAAAGGAAGCGGGAAGGTAAGGTAAATAGCATTGCTCGCGGTTACAGGGTTCAAGCACGGCAGCGATCGCATCACCTTTTCCTCGCAAATCAATTGCCACCTCCTGTCCCGGCGCTACTTTTACTGGTCCCGCTAAAATAGGCTCAAACACCATGTTGTTAAGGCTAAAATCCAACAGCTGCAGGTCACCAGTCAATTCCAAATTAAGCGCTGCTAACGGTGCTGATAGTAAGTTTTTGCCCTCTAGGCGACCCTTAAAATCAACTTCTCCAGTAACATCAATCCTCTCAGGCAGGAACTGTCCCTCTAAAGTATCCAGATTGATAAGCTGAGTGAGGAGTAAAGTATTTAAATCAGAATTGGCTTCGATGTCTAGTTCTAAGCGAGAGATATCCGGGGCTGTTGTGAGATTGGATAAGAGAATATTGCCACTAGCGTTTAGAGATTGCTCTCCCATCTGAACCGATATAGCGTTTGCTTGGATAGCGACGGGAGTATTGGGTTTGAGAAGAAAGTCGAGGTCTCCAGATAGGTTTAGCTGAGCATTCAAAGAATTCTGAAAGGTTTTATAAGTTTGTTGCCCAGTTGCAGGAGTTTCGGAACCCACCAACAAATTCATTTCAGACTTCAATATGAGCAATGATAAATCGATTTCAGAAGCAGTGATGTCGGTTTGCCACTGACCATTATTTAACTGTCCTGTAGCATTAACCGTGCCATCGGCGACAGCTAGCTGCACGTCGGTGGTAGCCTTGAAACTACTCCAGTCAGGAGTTGAGCCTAAGGATAACAATATCTGCTCCAGGGAACCTGAGAGATTGACTTGGCTTCCCACCAAGGCAACAGGTACAGGCAAATCGGGAACCAATTCGGCGAGGGAAATTTGGTCGGCAGTAGCCTGAATTTCAAGAACCCCAGAATTTAATTGAGCTGTAGCATCAACCGTGCCATCGGCAACAGCTAGCTGCACATCGGCGGTAGCATTAAAGCTGCTCAAGTCAGGAGTTGAGCCTAACGATAGCAGTTGCTCAAGAGAAGCTGAGACATTGACTTGGCTTCCCACCAAGGCAACTGGTACAGAGGTGGAAATGAATTTAGCCAGGGGAATTTGGTCAGCAGTGGCACGAATTTCAAGAGTCCCAGAATTTAACTGACTGCTGAGTGCCACATTCCCACCGTCTACATTCAAAGCCAGGTTAGCTACTCCGTCAATAGTAGCTGGGTCAAAGGAATCCAATCTTCCAGATAATCTGACATTCCCATTATCTAAGTTAATGGAGGCAGTTGGAGGAAGTTGGATTTGGGATAAGAATGGATCTAAAGAAACAGATTCAGCCGTGAGAAATGTCTGCCACTTCTTACTTTCGAGATTGCCACTGCCGTTGATAGTGACTTTTCCTGTACCTGTTTGTAATTCTGTGTTGCGGAGGACGAGATTTTTGCCGACGAGGAGGACTTCCCCGGCACCGGAAATGTCACCTACAGATGAAGCCGAAGCTGCTGGTGCTTGCCATTTTAGGGAAGTTTGAGAGTTAGCGGGGGTGCCTCGGACTTGAGCTTGGGCGGTGATAGTGCCGATATTAATCTGTGATGGGAAGCGATAATAAGGGGAAGCGATCGCCTCAGTTGGGAGTTCAGCCTTGAAATTAAACTCCAGGGGCATCGCCATCAAGTCTATTGATTTTTTCTCTTCTAGAGACTTCCTTAATCCTGTTTCTACAATACCACGCCCGGTGATTTGTCCCCCCGCCACTGGCGTCATCTGAAAGCTCATGAGGACAAATTTTGAGAGGTCTGCTTGAAAGTTAGTGCTAATTTCATCAAACTCAAGTTTGTCGATGCGCATCTTTCTCGTACTGCTTGCGGCGCCAGTCAGCACCGGCTCAGAAACCGGACCTACAAGTTTCAGTTTGACTTGCATCTGGCCATCTACCTCCACGGGTAATGACACTGGCACAGTTTCCAGGAGGTTTGCCAAGCTGAAGGGCGTTATATTAACATCCAGGTCAAAACCTTTTTCCCAATCAACTTCTCCTGACACCAAGGCAACAATCTTCCCTAAGCTCCCCTTAGCTTCCTTGATGAGCAGCTTCTGTCCTTGAAACAGCACCTTGGCGCTAGCTTTCACCGGTTGGGACAACTGTTTCGCTTCAGCTTCGATTTCCTCCAGACTAACTGTTCCCTGCACTGAGGTAGAGTTTATCTCCTTGAATGAAGGAAGTTCGATATTCAGGTTGGCATTTAGCTCACCGCTATTAAGTTCAACAGGGGAGTTTGGGATTAAGGGAGCAAGATAGACTAGGGGTAAGTTTTGCACTCTGGCCCTGACTTGGCTCTGACCAGTTTTGAGGAGCGTCTCGCCCTGGATTTTCACCTTGCCATCAGTAATGGCGGCGGTAGCATCATACTTTAGAGGCTGAGTTTCGTCATCGAATAATTTGACGGAGCTGTCGAGTTGGACATTGAGGGGGGTAGTTCGACTATGGGAGATGAGGGCGATTTCACCTTTTTTGATGCGGAGGGTGACATCTATGGGAACTGGGGGTGGGGGTAACTCTATGTCATCGAGATTCACCCACTTCCCATATTCGTCCTGTTCTATATAAATGTCTGGTTCGACTAGGGTAATCTTGAGGAGCAGGGGGCGTCGAAATAGCACTGGCAAGACATTGAAGCCGACTTTTATGGTTTCTATAGAAGCATTGTCGGGGTTAGTGGGAGAGGCTCGGATGGATGAGGGCCCCAACTCGATGCCAGTAAGGGAAAAACTTTGTAATTTTCCTATCCTAACTTCGCGTTTCAGGATCTTGCGGAGTTCAGTTTCGATCAGAGGTGGCAGCTTTTGAGCAATTAATATTCGCACCCCAGTGTATCCGACCACACCGATGGCAACCAAGGTTACCCCTACTACAATTGTGTATGGGCTTCTTGCCCTCTGGAGACAACGGATTATGAGATTGCGGCGGTTGTTTGGAGGGTTAGGTGGAGTGTTTGGGGAGGGGCTTGTCATCTTCCTATCCTTAGGTGCAAAACATTTGTGAGAAGTTGAGCAAAAATCCCATTTGTCAAGTCTTGTTAATAAATCTTTAGACCCCCTCCAATTCCTTGGTGTTATTAGTATTTGGGACTTTGCGTCCCTAGACTAGACAAGGGAGCTTCATCTTTTTGTGTGTACAAGTTGGCGATTGCTAACTAGACAATGCGTTGCCGTAGGCACGCTTCGCGCACGCAAAAATTGGAAAAGTCTCAAAAGCTAGGTAAGCCAAGCAATTTGAGACATTGTAACTATTTGTAATATGTTCTTGACAAATTGCACACAACCTTAACTTCTCACCAATGGGTGCGAAAGGTTGGTTCAGATGGGAAGTAGGGAGGATGTAACTGCTAACTTAAAGCGAGGGCGCTTTATTAGTCAAGCATTTTGCTAAGGTAAATCCAAAAGGAAGAACAAAGCTGCGATCGCCCTCTAACCACTACCTTGTCTTTGACTTCGCTGGGATTTTTCGGATAGGCTATTCTCTTAGAGGATGTTTGAAAAGTCCCCCGACTCCTGGTAGGGCGAAGCATTTGGACAGAAAATCCTGGGTTTTGGCCATCAGTTATCCCCCAAATGCTTCGCCCCTACAACTTTTCAAACACCCTCTTAAAGTCATTTGGTTAAACGCCTGCGCCGCACTTTCGCACTTTAAGGTATGTTGGCTGGTTGTGTTGTTACCACTTTTTGTTTTTCGAGTGTTGGAAAAATACTTTTTGCGGAGTAACTCCAGGGATTCCTGCTTCACATGACCATCCATTATTGCCCATTGCAAACTCATAAAAGCATTGAAATCTTCTAGATCATAGTTACTCTTTAAAAGCTGTTGCAATTTGTCTTCTGCGTCTAGATTTAAATAACCAGTGGTCATCGCCTGTTGAACAATTTCACGAATCAAAGCCATAGTGAGGAATCCTGATAACTCTAGTCTTATTGCAAATAGAGGGAAGAGAGAGGAGCAAGTACTACTGTGACTGCCTTAATATAGTACATTTATACTATATTAAGGCAGGAGGACTTTTTTCGGGGGCGAAGACAGTGCTAAGGTGCTTACCATTACTCTATGAATTTTCCTTATAGCACTAGGGCAGCAGAATGCCACTATTTCAACTGCCACACAAGACGCAGTTTTACCACTATTCCCTTAGCCAGCTATTGCTGTGAACTCTGGAAGACTTTTATCCTATCGGAGGTGAGGCGATGTCACTGGAGGAAGGTGGACAATTGACTAACTGACACAGCTCAAAGTTATTAAACTTTGGACAAAATACGCAATTAGGCGATCGCCTTTGATCGTGAGAATGGTTACTGAACCCCGAAAACTTCTCTTTCTACCGTGTCAGGGATTGCTTAACACTTTATTTGGTAAATCCATCAGGATTTGTTTCAATTCAGCTTCTCGAAGCCGCTTAACCGCTTCTGTTATACTGAGCCACTGTCGCTCTCTATAATTAGCTTCTGGCCAATCTGACTGTAGTGTTTCCACCCGCAATAGAAATACCCTCATCCGGCAAGTTCCCCCCCACTTATGATAGATGTAGGTACCCATCAAAGTAGGCAGCACCTCACCAATAACCCCTGCTTCTTCCCAGGCTTCATTTGCCGCCGATTCTTGAGGAGTCATGTCAGGCTCAATTATCCCTTTCGGAATAAGCCAGCGTTTCTTTTTCATCGAAGTGATCAGCAAAACTTCGATTTCTCCTTCTCTGATGCGATATGGAATTACCCCGGATTGCTCAATATACGAAACTGGTTGTTGACTCATGGGCTTAGTGGCTGTTTCTCAGAGATAGTTTTGAGTCTATCTGCTAAACCCGCCCCTACTCCAAACAGATATTTTTTCTTAAGATGCGTTCGCGGAGCGTGCGCGTTAGCGCATTCGCTTCTGTGGGGTGCTCCGAAGAAACACTTTTCGGTATTAGTTGGGGAGGGCGAAGCATTTGGATAGATAAATCTAGGTCTATTTATTTAGTCGATCCCCCAAATGCTACTCTACTCTACTCTTCTCGTAGCCCGTAGGGCTACGAGAAGGCTACTCTACGAGAAGGCTACTCTACGAGAAGGCTACTCTACGAGAAGGCTACTCTACGAGAAGGCTTCGCCTACGCCTACGCCTACGAGAAGGCTACTCTACTCTACCCTACGGGAACGCCTACGGCGTACGAGAAGCCCTACGGGCTACGAGAAGGCTACGCCTACGCCTACGCCTACGCCTACGCTTACGCCCCTACAAGGCTCCCCGGTGTTTCTTACATCCCACCTTCCGCACCCCGTCAGTGTCACACCGTCTCAATTAAAGTTTTGTCCAGGTCCCTTGTGTGAGTCAAAACACTTAGTTGAGATTTAGTTCGCGGCAAGGTGGATACTGTTGGTGGAAGTAATCTTAAATGAAATTAATAGAATTCTCAAGAGGAAGTAAAAGCAGCTGCCTGAGGTGGACAGTCGCCACCAGTTAGAGAACCTATTCCCGATCACCTGACTTCCCCTACCCGATCGCCTGTTCCCGTTAGCGTAAGCGTGCGCAGCGTAGCGAGCATCGCCTGACTTTTCCTACCCGATCGCCTGTTCCCGTTCGCGGAAGCGTGCGCAGCTCCGCGAGCATCGCCTGACTTCCCCTGCCCGATCACCTATTCCCGATCACCTGACTTCCCCTGCCCGATCGCCTATTCCCGTTCGCGTAAGCGTGCGCAGCGTAGCGAGCATCACCCCCCTGAACGGTTACAATAAGAGAACTTAAAATCGAGCGCCAATACTTAATTGTAGCGACCCATTTCGGGTTAAGGAGAGAAGAATATGTCTAATGTCAGTGTTGTTAAAGGTAGCTGCCTCTGCGGAGCGGTAAGCGTGTCTACAACCAGTATGAATCATCACGTAACAGCGTGTCATTGTGGTATGTGTCGTAAATGGGGTGGAGGAGCTTTGTTAGCAGTTGAGTGTGGCAGTGATGTTAGTTTCTCTGGTGAAGAAAATATCGGGGTTTATCAATCTTCAGAATGGGCAGAACGTGGGTTCTGTAACAAGTGTGGTAGCCATCTATTTTATAGATTGAAACAAAACGACCAGTACTACATACCAGTGGGAATTTTAGATAATAGTGAAGGTCTTGTTTTCTCCCATCAAGTTTTTATTGACGAGAAACCAGAATATTACTCTTTTGCCAATGAAACTAAGAACATGACAGGGGCCGAGTTATTTGCACAGTTTGCACCTCCATCAGAAAAGCAATAACTGAAGAAAGGTGTTGATTGTTCTGCGGTTACGCCCGCTGCGGGAGCTGGGGCGAAGCGCCTAGGTGCGCTCAGGCGATCGCTTAACCATTCCTAATAAAACAAGTAGGCAAATTATTGAGATGGAATTGACTGAAATAATAGCTAAGCTAGAAAACAATACCGGAAAATTTTCCCGCCTAGCTTTAGAGAGAGCAATTGAAGAGCGGGAAGCCATTACTCCTTTATTATTAGCGACTTTGGAAAAATGGAAAGATAATCTAGAGGAGTTATTAGAGCTCCCTGACTATTTTTTACATATCTATGCTCTGTTTTTACTGGCACAATTTAAGGAAACCCAAGCTTATCCTCTCATCATCGAGTTTTTCTCGGCTCCTGGAGATATATCTCTAGATGTAACTGGAGATTTGGTAACTGAGGATTTAGGCAGAATTTTCGCCAATGTTAGTGACGGAAATATTGAACCTCTCAAGGAACTGATAGAAAATCGACAAGCCAATGAATTTGTTAGAGGTGCTGCCCTAAATTCTTTAATGGTTTTGGTGGCTCAAGGAGTTATTTCTAGAGAGCTAGTCATTGAGTATTTTGAGGAACTTTTCTCAACCAAACTGGAAAAGGAACCTTCCTATATTTGGACTGATTTAGTCATCAATAGTGCTAGGCTTTATCCAGAAGAACTGAATCCACATATCGCTCAAGCTTTTGAATCGGATTTGGTGGATCTATTTTTTATCGATTACGAAGATATTGATTATTACCTTAAAATTGGTAAAGAGGCCACTTTAAATCAACTGAGTGACAATGAACACTATTCTTTTATTGAAGATACGATAGCTGAATTAGAATGGTGGGCTTGTTTTAGTGATGAAAGTTGTAAAAAAATAACTAATAAATCTCTTGAAATAGGAAAGTTTGGTTTTAATCTGTCTCTTCAAAAAAAATCAAATCAATCTAAGAAAAAAGCCAAGAGAAAGATGCAGAAACAAGCGCGTCGAAAAAATCGCTCTAAGAAAAAATAGTTACTACTCACCCCTCGGGCAAATACAGAGCCGAACTATCATTCGGTCTGGCGTGCAGATACCGCTCCGTCGTCGCCACCGAAGAATGCCCCAAGGTCGCCTGAACCAAATGCAGAGGCGCTCCCCTATCCAAACTATGGGGTTAACTAAAAGGGGGAGAATCCTCGACCCGATCTTTTAAAACCACTTCAATTTCCGCCAGCTTCTGACGCAAAGCTGACTGAAATTCTGTTAGTTGAGATAGATCGGCTTTGCCTAACATCTCACTATTAAGTTTTTGCAGGCGAGCAGTTATTCGCTCAATTTGTTTAACTTTCTTGTGCGAAGTGTCCTCAGCTTGAGAGTATTCGGCTCTTATTGAGGCTACTAGTTTTCTAGTCTGACTGGCAGAAAGTTTTTCCCCAATTACTTTCTTGGTTGTTTTCTCCCTAATTGAGAGCGCTTTGGCCTCTGAAACGACTAAATTTTTGGCGTTAAGTGTCCCAAGAGCCATGGCATGAACCCCTTTGAGTCCCGATTCTCTGATTGCCACTTTGAGGTCACCAGCTAAAGAGAGCATTGGGAAAATGTTGGCATCGACGGAGGCGGGATTGAGCTGTAAATCCAACAGTAATCCCAACACCATTTGTTCTCGCTCATCTAACCCAAGAGCAGTTAAACCCTCTTGTTGTTCCCTCTCCGAGTGCCTCATCAGCTCCACCACTTGGTTCATCCGTTTTTGTTTGTTCAATCGTCTTACCGCTGTGGAGAGAATACGGGGTAGCTCATCACTGTTCAAACCTGTGTTAGTCGCCAATTCTCTTACAATTGCTTCAGCTTTATCCAGAGGGTTTAGGTCTTCTCGGTGCAGGGAAGTCAATAAAGCCTTCCGATGTAAAGCAGTCGGTTCAGAAATAATAACAGCTTGCAGTTCGCTCCAGCCTAACGCAAGAGCACTGCGCCAACGCCGCTCTCCATCAAATAGCACTAGATTCTCTCGCTCAATTAAAATAATTGGCTGTAATTGCCCGTCTTTAGTCAGGGAACGGGACATGGACTCGATACTTTCGGACAAAAATGTCTGTCGGGGTTGCTCTGGGTTGGGTTGAATTTGGTCAACAGGAATAGAGATAATTCCCGATTGAGATTGTACTTGAGAGCGCAGCGCTTTCAGTTGCCCTTCCAGGTCGGTTGACCCTGATTGACGCAGTTGTTCTATCTCCTTTTTAAGTCGCTGAATTTCTGCGGATGCTTCAGATAGCTGTTGAGATTGTTTGGCAGAAGAGAAATAATTAGCCAGGTCTGGAGCTTTACGAGGACTCATAATTCTTTCTTCCTTTTCTCCTTAGTCGTCTGTCTCATCACAGATGCTAATTCAGAAGCGATTTTTTTAAAGTCATTCAATGCGGGATGGCTTGGACGGTAAAGATGTAGGGGCAATCCAACTCCACTGGCATTAACAAATTCAGCGCTATTGCGAATGGCACCAAAGATGGAGATATTCATCTGAGCTAGCTGTTCTGGTAATGACTTGAGAATCTGCCGATGAGCTGCTCGCCGTTTATCATACTGGAAAGGAACAAATCCAAAAATTTCCGGCTCCGGTTTTAATCGCAGGTGTCGGCAATGGAAGTAATACCACTCGAGTAAATGAGCTGCTCCTTGAACTGACTTCGGCTCCAGTTGCACGGGAACTACAATGTGAGTACTCGCGGCCAGTGCCATCAGAGGCAAAGGACCAAGGGTTGCCGGACAGTCAAAAATCACAAGATCTTGCTCTAAGGGATAGTCAGTTAAGCAGTCTCCGAGAAGGTAGGCTCCCCGTTTGTGCAAGACCAGCTCATCTGCTGTTTGCGTCAGGATCATTCCACCTTGACAGATAACTACATCAGAATTGTAGTCGCTCCAGCAGGTCATCAAAGGCCAATTGCCGTCAAAATCGTCTTTTAGGACTGCCGCTAGTGTATGTTCTGGTTCGGGCTGATTTAATCCACAGAAGAGAGTTAGAGAACCTTGGGGATCGAGATCCATCAGGGCAACCTTAAAGCCGCGATAACTCAGTGAGTAGGCCAGATGAACAGAAAGGGTGGTTTTCCCACTGCCACCAGCATTACTGATAACAGCTAATCGAACTTGCATTGCTTCCTTTGACTAGATTGTTATCTGACATCATATATCGATATATGACTTGTTCCCCCATTTCTCACAAATTTTTGGCATGGTTCAAAATAGAGTAACACCCTTAGAGGGGGAGCAGCTGGTTGACTGACAAAACTCCTAAACTAGTTACTGGTGCGGATTAACTTATGGAAAGCGATGTGATTCTGGAACAAGCAGCCTTATCTTTTATCAATAAAACTGATTTACCATCCTCTTATACCGTAGTAGCTGCTTTATTAGAAGTCGAAAAAAGAGTTAAAAAGCAGAAAATTAGTTACTCTTTTGAGCATTTAATTGGCACTTGGCAACTGTGTTTTGTTACTGGAACTAAAAAAAGCCGACAAAAAGCAGGAATTGTTCTCGGTGCGGGGCGATATATTCCTCCGTTTGTCAAGATTTCTCTTAACTATTCGCAGCCTCCCGAATCACCGCTC
>JBFRWF010000074.1:0-3724 GCA_051439465.1 Xenococcaceae cyanobacterium
ATCCAATGGTTGCTGATTTACTAACACTGCAAGTTAACGGACAACAAACACCTTGATTATCTAATCGGCAATAGTTCCCCAGCCCCGGGGCTTTTAGCTGCTCATAAGCTGAGATTCTGTCCCGCAAACAATAGTTGTAATGGGCTCGGAGCATATTTAGCCATTCTCCCATCAACTCAGCTTGTTGTTTATTCGGTTTTAGTTTGTAGCATCGAGTGATAATCATGGCTCTTGATTAGACCAATCATCTATTTTTAGATTAATCTAGCATTCCGAAGAAAAATTAGATGGTCAGCTTAACAGCTCGAACTTTTCAGCTCGCCGTTTGCTCTTTATTTTACTGCATCTGAGGGGCTCGGTCAGTTAATTTTTGTTGCTTAGTTCTCAGGACTGCCCCGCCATTCATCCCGCCGCCAACCTTCGATATGGCGGGGGTCTTCTGGCGGGTTTAAGATAAAGACGAACAGAAGAATTTGATGAGGAGTTACAAGCTTGAAAAAAATAGAAGCAATTATCCGACCCTTTAAACTAGACGAAGTCAAAATCGGCTTAGTCAACGCCGGAATTGTCGGCATGACAGTTTCAGAAGTCCGAGGATTTGGACGCCAGAAAGGTCAGACAGAGCGCTATCGCGGTTCTGAGTACACGGTTGAGTTCCTGCAAAAACTCAAGGTCGAGATTGTTGTAGAAGATAGCCAGGTGGATCTGGTGGTAGAAAAAATTATCGCTGCTGCCAGAACCGGGGAAATCGGCGACGGTAAAATCTTCATCTATCCTGTCGAGCAAATTATCCGAATTCGGACAGGAGAGAGGGATCTCGAAGCAGTGTAATATCTGCTGTAGCTAAGGGACTGGGGACTAGGAGAGTAATTCAATTCTAGTTGAGTGTTCACAATTGATTCCTCAACACTCCCTCTTCCCCAATCCCTCCCAAATCCTTCGGAGTTGGGGGATTAACGCCTCGAAAGCTTTGCCACGATGACTTAATTGAAGCTTGAGTTCTGGCATCATTTGTGCAAAAGTCTGCTGCTGCTGAGGAACATAAAAAATTGGGTCATAGCCAAAACCACCAGCACCGCGAGGCGCTTTAAGAATCTCACCCCGACAAATTCCCTCGGTTTGTAAGGCAATTGAACCATCTGGGCGAGAGATCGCCACAGCACAGACAAACTGAGCTTGCCGATTATCGGTATCTCCTAGCTCCCTCAGCAGCCTTTCAATACGTTCCTGGTCTGTTTTTCCATAACGAGCAGAATAGATTCCAGGAGCGCCATTGAGAGCGTCTACCGCCAAGCCAGAATCATCGGCGATCGCCCACTCCCTCACCGATGAAGCTACTTGGGATGCCTTGAGGCAAGCATTCGCCATAAAGGTATCGCCAGTCTCTTCAATCTCTAGCTCATCTGGCTTTAACTGTAATTCCCAGTCTAAACTCGTCAAATACTTCTGCATTTCCCGCAGTTTGCCTGGATTGCTAGTGGCAACAATTAGTTTTCTCATCTCGATTGGGAATTGGGGGATAATCTTTCAGATTTCAGATTAGACTTCGTCGCTGCTTTGCAGTTCAGACTTCAGACTTCAAACAGAGTTTGCCCAATCTTTCGCCCAAGCCAAAGTTTGACGAACTTGCAGGGTGGTAGGGGCTTCACAATACAATCGCAATACGGGTTCAGTACCACTAAAACGAATCAATAACCAACTACCATCCGCCAAGCGGAACTTATAGCCATCAATAGTGAGGCAATCTACAACTGACTGACCCGCCACTTCTTTCATTGTCTCAGTTTGGAGACGTTCGAGCAATCTTCCTCGCACATCCATATTTGCCAATGGCAAGTCAATGCGGTCATAGGTAAAGGTAAAGCCCGTTTTTTCCTGCAACTGGGTGTAGAGTACGCCTAAATCCCGACCCGATTCAACCATTGCCTCCAAGACGTAAAGCGCTGATAATAAGGCATCCCGTTCGGGAATGTGGGTACCATAGCCAATTCCCCCAGATTCTTCCCCACCGATTAATACCTTTGTGGCTAACATCCGATCGGCGATGTATTTATAACCAATGGCAGTTTCAAATACAGGCAGCTTATAGAGTTTAGCAAGACGAGGAATCAAATCAGAACCACTCACGGTTTTGACCACTTCCCCGGTAAATCCCCTGCGGTTCGCTAGGTGATCAATCAAAATGGGGATTAATATTTGGGAACTGAGAAAGTTTCCTTGACCATCTACAGCGGCAATGCGATCGCTATCCCCATCAAAGACAACACCAACTCTCAAACCACCCCCATTCTGACGCGCTGCCGCCCGGATAGTGCGGAATAGCTCGGAAAGGTAGCGAGGCAAAGGTTCCGGGGGTTCACCGCCAAATAACGGGTCGCGATCGCCATTTATTTCCTCAATCGGACACCCTAACAGCCGACTCAACCCACTAGCCGCTGCACCGTGCATCACATCCGTATAAATACTGAGTTTACCTGAAGCGATCGCTTCCTGAATTGCCTCAATCTTTACTTTAGAGCGCAACCCTTCACAGTAACTCGGCCAAGGATCGAACAACTTCAAACCTCCCGCCTGAGGTGCACTTTGCTGAGGCTGGGACAACAAAGCTTCTATCTGCTTTGTTACCTCCTGGGAAACCGACCCCCCGAATGCCCCCTTAACCTTCAACCCCAAATACCACGCCGGATTATGACTCGCCGTAATTACCAAAGCTCCAAGGGCTTTCTCTACCTTTGCTGCCCAGCTAAAAGCAGGTGTGGGAGCATAACTCTTGGATAGTAGCACATCAAACCCTGCTGCTTGCACAGCTTCCGCCGCCGTTCTGGCAAAGTCCTCCGCCATAAATCTGCGGTCATAGCCAATAATTACCCGGCGATGCTCGCTTCGCTGCTCAAGCCTTCGGCTAACGCCTTTAGTCTCGCGGTAATTATCTGCTAAAACCCGAGCAGCCAGCGGAGCCAACATCGCCACGCGCTCAAAAGTGAAATCGGCGGCAATAATACCTCGCCACCCATCTGTACCAAACTTAATCGGGTGTACGGCAACTGGCATGAAACAATCATCAAATAATATGGCTATCCTACCATAAGAGCGCCGCTTCTAATTTATTAAACTTCGCGTCTAATAAAGCGGTTATGGAGAGTGGTCTTTAATATGCCTCA
This sequence comes from Xenococcaceae cyanobacterium, assembly GCA_051439465.1. Classification (GTDB taxonomy): domain Bacteria; phylum Cyanobacteriota; class Cyanobacteriia; order Cyanobacteriales; family JBFRWF01; genus JBFRWF01. Next base: position 3,162 of record JBFRWF010000074.1, read on the forward strand.
GTTCTCAGGAGACTCACTTGGCAACTGCTCTGGTGCCGTAATGGTTAAATCAGTATCCTGTAAATTGCTCAGGAAGGCTTGCAGCTTCATCCGTTCAATGTATGGCCAACCGCCGGTTTCCTCAATTTCCTTGAGAAATTGGTACAGGGCTTTGCGGGTATCTGGTAAAGATGGCTGAAACATCTCCTCTCGAATTTCTCGATGTAAAAGCTCCAGGGTTCGCAGCAAAGACAACAAAACCCGACTATCCCCTGGACATTTCTTTGCCAAAGCCCACACATTAGCACTAATTTCTTGCAGTTCAGCATCTAGCTGGCTGCTGTCCAAATCTTGATTGGAGTTCATCTGAGAGGCTCTCCCGTACTTAGTGTGATAATATTTTCTAATCAGAGAAACTGGCAAGTAAGCGGGTGCGAAACTGTTCAAAGTCTGGGCTCTCCTGTATCTATGGTGATAAGCAGAGATTATCTAATGAGCGGGCTTACGCCGTAAGCCCCTACAGCAGGATAATTCCCCAAATGTAGGGGCGCAAGGCTTGCGCCCAAAATGTAATATAAACCAAC
>JBFRWF010000075.1:0-17387 GCA_051439465.1 Xenococcaceae cyanobacterium
CTCCCCCTCTCCCCGACTCCTTGTCCCCTTGTCTCCCCGTCTCCCCGTCTCCCCCTCTCCCCGACTCCTTGTCCCCTTGTCTCCCCGTCTCCCCGTCTCCCCCTCTCCCCCTCTTCCCGCTCTAGTAATAAATAACAAAAAGGTTAAACAACATGAAAACCTTGCTGCCAAAGACTGATTTAGATTCTGAATTCATGTTTACTTTTTTGAAGGTGAAATCGATTAATTTGGAGGGCTTTAATAATTTTTTTGAAGATCTTCCTGTTGACCCTTATCTTAAACGCAACTATCGTTTCAGAAGGGTGTCTCGTTTTATCGTATCTGGAGATGAGTTGATTAAGTTGCCTCATGGCCACTTCTTACAAACCAAAGATTATAATCATTCACTGGGAGGTATCAAAAGAGAATTTGCAGACATAGATGATGCAATCATTGCCCAAGATGACTTTAAGAAAATTATCTTTGCCTTTAGCAAAATATGCCAACTCAACCCCGAGGCTGACATCGCAGTGCATCAAGCCAGAATTACCTGTTCGATGAATAATTTTGGCAAGCCTACGCCGGAAGGAATGCACAGAGATGGAGCAGATTTTGTTGGAATCTTCTCGATTGCCAGAAATAATATTCAAGGGGGAGAAACACATCTTTACACCCCCAAAAAGGACAAAACTGTTTTCAGGAAAGTTCTGAATCCAGGTGAATTCCTCTTGGTGAATGACCACAAATTCTTGCACTTTACCACTCCCATTAAACCAATATCAGACGATCAGGTGGGAAACAGGGATGTTTTTGTTATGCATTCTCCTAGCTTAATTTATTAACAAGACCGGAATTCATGGCTACTCACTTAAGCCGGGACATTTTTAGGTAGGGACAGGTGTCAGGTGTTAGATGTTGAAGCTTGAAACCTGAAACCTGAAGCCTGAAACCTGAAACCTTGTCTCAAGCAGTCTGTCCCACTTCAAGTTGGTAGCCAACGTCACCCCTTTTTAATTGAGGATTACCATGGAAGCCATAGCGATAATTGGAATGGGTTGTCGTTTCCCGAATGCTCAAGATCCCGAATCCTTCTGGACGCTGCTGCGGGACGGCGTGGATACAATAACTGAAGTACCGCCAGAACGATGGAATGTTGATGCTTTCTACGATCCAGAACAAGGTACGCCAGGAAAAACCGTTTCCCGCTGGGGAGGCTTTCTGGAAAAACTAGATCACTTCGATCCCAACTTCTTCGAGATTTCCGAGAGCGATGCACGGCGAATCGATCCCCATCAAAGACTGGTGCTGGAAGTCGCCTGGGAATCCCTAGAAAATGCTGGAATCGTGCCAACCAAGCTAACTGGCACTCAGACAGGGGTATTCATCGGCATGAGCCAAAGTGACCACAACAGGCTCATCTATCAGGATGTATCCGATATAGATGCAGACGATGGAGTCCACACCTTCCTCTGCCTTAGCGCCAATCGCCTATCCTATTTTCTGAACCTACAGGGACCGAGCCTGGTCATCGATACTGCCTGTTCCTCATCCCTAGTCGCCGTACACTATGCCTGTCAGAGTTTACGGAGTGGAGAGTGCAATCTGGCTCTAGCTGGCGGGGTATCTCTACGTCTGTCTCCAGAGGAATTCATCGCTCTTTCTCACAAAGGCATGCTGTCGGCTCAGGGTCGCTGCAAGACCTTTGATGCTAGTGCAGATGGTTACGTCAGGGGTGAAGGCTGTGGTGTAGTTGTCCTCAAGCGCCTTTCCGATGCCCTCAAAGATGGAGACAATATTCTAGCAACTATTAGAGGCTCGGCGGTTAACCAAAATGGTCTCAGCCATGGAATTACATCACCTAATGGACTGGCACAACAGAATCTCATTAGTCAAGCTCTAGAAGATGCTGTGGTAGCACCAAAGCAGATTAGCTATGTTGAAATCCACGGCACGGCCTCATCTCTAGGAGATGCCATCGAGTTTAAAGCTCTAAAAGCAGTGTTGATGACCGAGCGATCGCCAAATCAGCCTTGTTGGCTTGGCTCTGTCAAAACGAATATCGGTCACTTAGAAGCTGCTGCCGGGATAGCGAGTCTGATCAAGGTGGTGCTATCAATGCAACACAAGGAGATTCCCCCTAATCTACACCTCAAACAGCTCAATCCATATATTTCTCTGAAAGAAACGGCTTTCTCTATTCCGACTGAGCGTCAGTCTTGGAATCCTGAGGCAGATTCTCGCTTGGCAGGGGTGAGTTCCTTTGGTTTTGGTGGCACGAACTGTCATGCGATCTTGGAAGAAGCTCCCGTATTATCTGAGGAGCTCGTGAGCAAGATTGAACGTCCTCTACATATCCTTACCCTGTCGGCAAAAACTGAGAAGGCGCTGAAGGAACTGACAAGCCGTTATGTAGAGAGGTTACAGAATTCTCATTTTGAAGTATCCCTAGCAGATATTTGTTTCACAGCGAATACGGGACGAGCACATTTTGACTACCGCCTTGCTGTCGTTGCTGAATCTAATGAGACGTTGAGCAAGCAGTTGGAAGCTTTTGCCTCGGGAAAAGAGATTGTCGGACTGGTAAAGGGACAGATATCCACTAGAAAGCAACCAAAAATAGTATTTTTATTCCCAGGCCAAGGCAGTCAATATGTAGGCATGGGACGCCAACTCTACGAAAACCAACCCACCTTCCGCGCCTCCCTCAACCGCTGTAATGAAATTCTGCGTCCTTATCTAGAAAAGCCTTTGCTCGAAGTCCTGTATCCTGAACCGGGAGAAACTTCACCAATAGATGAAACTGCCTACACCCAACCCGCCTTATTTGCCTTGGAATATGCTTTAGCAGAGTTATGGAAATCCTGGGGCATCGAACCAGACGCAGTCATGGGTTATAGTTTGGGAGAATATGTGGCTGCCTGTATCGCTGGAGTCTTTAGCCTGGAAGATGCCCTGAAACTGGTTGCTCAACGGGGGCGTTTAATGCAATCACTGCCCCAAAATGGAGCGATGGTAGAAGTGTTTGCCGATGGGGGAAGGGTGCAAGCAGCTGTTGAACTCTACAGTGAAAAGGTGGCGATCGCAGCCATTAATAGTCCTGAGCATATTATCATTTCCGGTGAACTTGAGGCAGTAGAAGCAGTCATAACAACTCTGCAAACAGAAGGAATCAAGACGAGAAAGTTAAAGATTTCTTCTGCCTTCCATTCCCCCTTAATGGAACCCATAGTGGCAGATTTTGAAAAAGTTGCCTCAGAAGTTACCTACTCATCCCCACAGCTCGACATCATTTCCAATGTCACGAGCGAGAATGCCACAGCAGAGATAGCTACCCCTGGATATTGGTGTCGTCATACCTACGCCTCAGTCAGATTAACCGATAGTATGAATACTCTTCATCAGAAGGGATATGAAGTGTTTGTGGAGATCGGTCCGCAGTCGCTCTTATTGGAGATGGCTCGCCAATGCTTGCCAGAAGGCGTAGGAGTTTGGTTACCCAGTCTGCGTCAAGGACAGGAGGATTGGCAACAAATTCTGGAAAGTTTAGGAACCCTGTACGTGGAGGAAGTATCTGTAGATTGGTCAGGTTTTGATAAAGATTACTCCCGTCGTCGGCGATCGCTGCCAACTTATCCATTTGAGCGACAGCGGTGCTGGTTTAAGACGGACACCAATCATTTTTACCCAACCTCCTCATTGCAAAACGGTGCATCAACTCAAGTACCTTCGTTGCCACAGAGTTCTTCCCCAGTTATTGCTGAACTCAAGTCCAACATCCAGCTAGAAACTCCCACAAAGAGCGATGTCCAGTATCCTGTCAAGAATGGGTCGGCTAATTCTCATCAACGGATCTCCACCCAGACAACCGAGTCGATTCAGAATTGGATAGTAGCTTGGTTGGGTAGGAAGTTAAACTTAGATGCTAAATCCATTAATCCCAGTAAATCAGGAAAATCTCTTCTGGATTATGGACTCAAATCCTTGGGAGCAGTAGAGTTAGCCAAAGACTTGGAGAAATGGTTGGGACGTTCCCTAGATGCTACTATCGTTTGGAACTTTCCCACCATTGAATCTTTAGCGCTTCACCTAGCTGGTGAAATCGATATTCCCATATCGACGCAGCCGTTGAAGTGTGAAAAGGAGACTGCCTCAGTATTTCAATTGAAGTCACTGCCAGATCGGCAGGAGATGGCAGCAGTCTGTGCCAAGCTAGAAGCGCCCTCCGCCGCTAAAATATCTGCATCGTCTGTTGAGGAAGTAACCGAGGTTAAGCCAATGTCAACTTCTTCACCAGGGACGCAGCTATCAACCCAAGCAAACGGCTCTCAGTCCGAGAAACACCCTGAAAGCCAACAACAGCAGGAAGCGGATCCCCTGACTCAACCCAAGTGTTCAACAGCCAAACAAGGGATGCAATTCAGTCTGTTGTATTTCTCCAGTGACGAGGCTGAGTTTACCAGCGACAAATATCGACTCTTTCTTGAGGGAGCCAAGTTCGCCGATAAATATGGTTTTAAGGCGGTCTGGATACCAGAACGTCATTTTCACGCCTTTGGCGGACTCTACCCCAACCCATCTGTATTGGGATCCGCTCTCGCGATGGTGACTGAACGGATTCGCATAGGAGCTGGCAGTGTGGTTTTACCCCTGCAAAACCCGATCCGAGTCGCTGAAGAATGGGCGGTGGTCGATAATTTATCCCAGGGTCGAGTAGATATTGCCTTTGCTCGCGGTTGGAACCCGAATGATTTTGTCTTATCGCCGGATAACTTCTCCAATAGCAGAGAAGTGATGTTTTCAGGCATCAAAACGGTGCAGAAGCTCTGGCGAAGGGAATCAATCTCTCTACCCAATGGGGTTGGTCAAGAAACCGAAATCAGAATTTACCCCCTACCTAAACAGCGGGAAATACCGATTTGGATTACCTGTACTGGTGGCAAAGAGCGATTTATCGAAGCCGGTGCCATTGGTGCTAATGTCTTAACTGCCCTTCTTTTCCAACCCATTGAAGAATTGGCTGAAAAAATCGCCCTTTATCGGCAGTCACGGGTAAAACACGGTCACGATCCTGATGCTGGCCAAGTCACCCTGATGCTGCATACTTTTATCGCTGAAGATCTGGATTTCGTTCGCCACAAGGTTCGCCAGCCATTTACCGCCTATCTCAAAAGTTCGGTGAATCTGTGGCGACAAGGAATAAAGAGCCTAGATGGTTTGGATGAGAAAGAGAAGGAACACTTGTTGGCTTATGCCTTTGAGCGTTACTTTCAAACCAGTGCCTTAATGGGAACGCCAGATACCTGTCTGCAGATGGTTGGTGAACTCAAAGCCGTTGGTGTGGATGAGATCGCCTGTCTGATTGACTTTGGGATTGATGCTGATTCAGTCATGGCTTCTCTCTACTCTCTCAAAAAACTTAAAGAGCAATCTGAGTTGATCGGCGTGCCATCTCTGGCTGATGTCTCTGGGCGATCGCTCACAGTAAAGGAAAAAACCCCAGCCAATTCCCAGACGCGAGTGCAACCTTCCCACAAAGGGAATTGGATTATCGAGCCCCAGCGGAAACCAGATGCACCCTTGCGTCTTTTCTGCTTGCCCTACGCTGGAGGAAATACCTCCGTGTTCCGTCATTGGTCAGATGGTTTGCCACCGGAGATCGAAGTATATGCGATCGAACTCCCTAAAAACCCAGACCCTAAGAGCAAACCGCCTTTTGAGTACCTTTCCCCCTTGGTGGAAGACCTAGCAGAATTTCTGCTTCCCTATCTCGATCGGGCGTTTGCTTTCTACGGTCATAGTTTGGGAGCGTTGATTAACTTTGAACTGTGCCGTCATCTTCGCCGAGCCTATCATCTGAAGCCAGTTCATTTCTTTGTTGGCGCTCAACATGCTCCCCAGCTTCCCTATCCCTACCCCGGGATTGATGGACTCACCCACTCTGAGTTGCTCGAGTTCATCAAGAACTTAACAACTATCGAACTACCCGAGTCTATTGAGGAAAATAACCCTTTCTTGCAGTTGCTGCTAGCGTCCCTAAAAGCAGGCTCTAGGATCCAAAAGGAGAAATATACCTACATAGAAGAGGAGCCCCTGGATTGTCCCATTACCGCCTTCGGAGGAATGCAGGATAAGTTCCTGAGCCAAGAGCATCTTTCTGCTTGGCAGGTTCATACTAACAGCTCATTCAAGCTGCAAGTGTTCTCTGGCAACCACCTATTCCTGACAAGCCACAAAGAGCAGCTTCTGCAAGCGATATCCCAGGAACTTCAGTAATTTCTGTTTATTATGAACATCCTCCGAAACCAGCGGAAAGATAAATGGCGATCGCTCGCCAAGCAATTTGAAGCAGTGGTGGGCAAAAACGGTGTTGTCCAACGCAAGGAAGAATTGTTGACCTATGAATGTGATAGTCTAACTAGCTATCGCCAACGTCCCGCTTTAGTGATACTGCCGCGCACTACTGAACAGGTAGCCCAGGTGGTGAAAATTTGCGCTCGCCACCAAATCCCTTGGGTGACGCGAGGCGCTGGGACAGGTCTCTCTGGCGGTGCACTTCCAGTAGAAGATGGCGTCTTGATCGTCACCACTTTGATGAAGCGCATCCTGAAAGTTGACTGGGAAAATCGTCAGGTTGTTGTGCAACCGGGTGTAATTAACAACTGGGTTACCCAAGCTGTCAGTGGTGCTGGTTTCTACTACGCTCCCGATCCTTCCAGCCAAATTGTTTGCTCAATTGGCGGTAACGTTGCCGAGAACGCTGGTGGAGTCCATTGCCTAAAATACGGCGTTACAACCAATCATGTCCTGGGATTAAAAATCGTTATCCCTAACGGTTCTGTTGTCGATGTGGGGGGATCAGTGCCAGAAATGCCTGGTTACGACCTCACAGGTCTATTCGTCGGTTCTGAAGGCACCCTAGGCATCGTTACAGAAGTTATCCTTCGGGTTATCAAGAAACCTGAGACCATTGGTACTCTCCTGACAGACTTTACCAGCATTGAAGCCGCTGGTAATGCTGTTACCGACATTATTGGTGCCGGAATTATCCCTGCTGCGATGGAAATAATGGATTGCATCACTATTAACGCTGTGGAAGATGTCATCGGCACTGGTTTCTATCCTAGAGATGCTGCTGCCATGTTATTGGTGGAACTTGATGGCCTAGAAGTGGAGGTTGAAACGAATAAACAGCGCGTTGCCAAAATCTGTCAGAAAAACGGAGCACGGAATATCATTACAGCTAGTAACCAAGAAACGCGCATGAAACTATGGCGAGGTCGTAAAGCTGCTCTAATTGCACTGGGACACCTGGCTCCCAATTATTTCCTCCAAGATGGTGTTATTCCTCGTACCCAACTAACAGGTGTCCTCAGAGAAATTGAAGCATTAGGGAGGAAATATGGGTATCGTATTGCTAACACGCTTCACGCTGGTGATGGCAACCTGCATCCCGTCATTCTTTACGATAATGCAGTTCCTAGCATCCCCAAGAAAGTGAAAGAATTAAGCGGCGAAATTCTCAAACTCTGTATAAGAGCAGGTGGTAGTATTTCTGGGGAGCATGGTATTGGTATTGATAAGAAATGTTTGATGTCATATATGTTCAACGATGTTGACTTGGAAACAATGCAATGGGTACGCCAGGTGTTTAATTTTCAAGGTCTAGCAAATCCGGGCAAGATGTTTCCAACACCTCGGACTTGTGGGGAAGCTGCACGGGTTCAAAAGATGGGGCGGGTTAAAGGAGTAGAAGTGTTTTAAACATTGCTAGTTATTCTATCTATTGATGAAGAAATTAAGAAATTAAATGGAAATTTAAGGAGAAGTCAGTGAAAACTGTTAATTTTGCAGAAACTTGTATTACTGTATCCTCAAGTCGGCCATTTGAGCAGGTTACAAATGCGATCGAGTCAATAGTTGGTAAAGGAAAGAATCTAATCTTTAGAAAGCTCTTAGATTCAAATGCATCATGCGATCAGCTCAAAAGTGCGGTTGAGTCAATGGTGGGGCCAAGCGGTTTCATACTTTTTGCACACTTTGAATCTGGTCGAGTACTTTCCCTATGCGGCAAACCTAAGAAGGCCAAGCTTTATGTGATTGGAAACCCGCTGATAGCTAACCAAATGTTTGAACAAAATCCTGCAGTCGGGCTTTACGTTCCATTGCGATTGTTTGTGTATGACGATTATAATGGAAAGACTTATGTTGCTTATGATAAGCCGTCGTCACTGCTAGGTCAATTTCAAGATGAGACTATTTTAAGGGTCGCACAAATGCTCGATCAGAAGCTTGAAGAATTGGTAACAAGGGCTGTGTATTGACTGCAGTCAGGGTAAACCCATCTAAATGAATGCTGTGTGGCTACCAACTTAAGGCGGGACACTAGGGAACTTCGGATCAGGGAACTTCGGATCAGGGAACTTCGGATCAGGGAACTTCGGATCAGGGAACAGGGAATGGAGAATAGGTAATGAAGAATAGGTAATGGGGAATAGGTAATGGGGAATATAGCAGTCCTAAATGAGTCGTCGCAAATCAAAACATATATAAACTGTCCCGGCTTAAGTGGATAGCCTGCTGTGTCAAGAAAAATTAAGGGAATAGCTAGGAGGCGATCGCTACTCACTCTCGATGGGGCAGCTCGCTCAAAATTGCTTAACATAGCATCTCAACTGATCGCTTCATGAGTGCGATCACTATATATCCCCAACACTAATCGCTATAATCTTTATGGGATAAAGCTTAAAATGCAATTATAGTACATTTGTACGGGTAAAATTCCGTTTTCACAGGAAAGTTGCATGAACTTGTTTGTGCTGCCGTAGGCACTGGGCTTCGCCGAGACCACCTTTAACAAAATCAACACCCTAGTGGATAGCCGAATGTTGCTAGAAAAAACTTTTGATTAGCATGAAAACCAATTCTTCTGGAAAGTTCAAAAGCTTAAAATCTCTCACACCCCTTGCTGTCCTTACCCTAGGAACGGGAATCGCCTTGAGCGCAAACCCAGTGAAGGCTCTGACATTTAACTTTAACCCACTCTTTGACACCAGCACCTCAGAAGGTGCTGCTGCTCTTGCTGGATTTCAGGAAGCAGGAGACCTCTGGTCTAATATATTTACTGACGATGTCATAATCAATTACGATATTGGTTTTGACAATCTAGGTAGCGGTATCATTGCCCAGGCTGGTTCAAGTACAGAGTTCTACTCTTATACGAATATCTTCAATGCACTTTCTGCAGACGCCACCTCAGCAGATGATGCGACTGCCGTCGCCAATCTCCAAATTGACCCAGCCTTAGACCTACTGATTAACCGTACCAGCAACAATCCCAACGGTGCCGGTAGTGCAACACCCTATCTTGACAATAATGGAGATGCCAATAACACAACCATTCGGATAACAACCTCCAATGCCAAGGCATTGGGCTTGACCACGAGTGCTACCAATGATGCAACTCTCACTTTCAACAATCAATTTAGCTATGATTTCGATCGCAGTGATAGTGTTATCACTCCAGGAACATTTGACTTTGTTGGTGTCGCCGCCCACGAAATTGGTCATGCTCTCGGTTTCATCAGCGGAGTAGATATTCTTGATATTAACAGTCCACCTGTTAATGGTCCGTTCCTGGATAACCAATTTACCTTCGTCTCCACCCTGGATCTATTCCGCTATTCTGATGACAGTGTGGCAGTAGACGCAATTGACTGGACAGCGGACAACAGGGACAAGTATTTCTCCATCGATGGCGGAGTCACCCAAGGTGCCCTTTTCTCCAATGGGGTAAATTTTGGTGACGGACGGCAAGCCAGTCACTGGAAGGATAACCTAGGCCTTGGCATCTTGGATCCTACTGCTGCACAAGGTGAGTTGCTTAGCATCACAGCAAATGACATTCAAGCTTTTGACGTTATCGGCTGGGATCTTCCACAACAACAGTTACCAACTTCCGTACCAGAGCCAGGTACCGTCTTTGGATTGATGGCACTTGGTGCAGGATTCCTATTGAAGGGGAACAAGCGCTGCAACACTCCAAACTAATTGTTGAATTTTAGACCAGGAGCAGCAATGATGAATCTCAATTATTTGAGAGTATCCTCTATTATCCAAGATCCGTAACAGTGATTTATTTGATAAATACCCTCTAAATCTCCGCACCACCACTCACCTCAATCTTCTGCGCTGTCACCCAGCGGCTTTCATCCGAGGCAAGAAACGTTGCGACTGAGGCTAAATCATCTGGCTGACCAACTCTTCCAAGAGCTGTTCTCTGTTCAAGGAACTTCACTGCATCCGAGGTTCGTATCCAGTCCGCCGTCAGATCAGTATCAATTGCTCCGCCATTAATCGAGTTCACCGTTACCCCTTTGAGCTCACCAAGCTGCTTAGCGAGCTGCTGGGTGAGAACGTCCATAGCCCCTTTCGTACATGCATACACAATGTATTCGGGTCTATTAATTCTGGTAAGCGCTGATGAAATATTGATAATCCTCCCACCCCTACGCAAACGCGGAATAACATGCTTACACATAAAGAAAGTACCCTTAATATTGACCGAAAACACCTTTTCAAAGAAATCCTCATCAACATCTTCAATCGGCTTTCGAGGGCCAATACCAGCATTGTTCACTAAAATATCAATACCCTTACCGTTCCCGACATCCAGCATCTCCAGTGACTCATCAACCTGGGCAAAAAAATCCTTCACCAACGACTCCCTTGACACATCAACCTGTAAGGGAATGCCCTTTCCTCCTGCCTGGCACACCTCATCAACTACCTGAAGAGCCTTTTCTTGTTCTTGAAGATACCCGACGACTACGGTAGCTCCTTCTTGAGCAAAACTCTTTGCTATCGCGCGACCAATACCACGACTAGCCCCCGAGATAACAGCAACCTTTCCTCTTAACCTCATAACTCCTCTAGAACCTATATACTATGAAATCCAACACTAACAGAGTGCTCTAAATCATTCAAATCGTCCACAATAAAATGAGGGTACATAGCCACACAATCAGCTTTCTGACCATACCCATAAGAGACCCAGCATGACTGAATACTACAATTGCGAGCAAACTTTAGATCTGAAACAGAATCCCCTACCATAAGCACCTCTTTTTTCTGAATTCCATTACAGAGGGGAAATATCAAACGCTCGAAACACTCAGAGCTCGGCTTCGGTGCAATAGCATCGTTCACTCCGATCGCATAGTCTTCTCTGAAAGAAAAACCATGGAAGCTTAAAGACTTAAAAAGAACATCCGATCTCCGATTACTGACAACAAAAACATCACCTTCCTCTCTCAACCTCGCTGTAACCTCCTTCGCACCGGGAAACAGCTTCTCCCTGCCAATGCCATACTGCTGAGAAAAACTCGAGTAAAAGCTGGCCATCTCGTTGATAAGCTTGGGTGATGCAGAGCCTTCTTGACGAGTCAGCCACCATAAGTCATACAAAAGACCCTTTCCTGTGGAGAAGCACTTAGCTATTTCATCATCCTCTGGACAACTGAACCCGAATGCTTTGAGGGTTTCTTGAAGGGAGTAAAAAATGGCTGCCCTCGAATCACAAAGCGTTCCATCATAGTCGAAAATAAAAACCTTATATAGCACCATTGTTATATCCTAGGACAACAAAAGAAAATATTGATGAAGAGCTGTGCTATTCCCAAGCTCCGTATGAAACGAACTCACTAGACAGTTTCCCTGCTTCATACACACCTTCTGCCCCTGATATGTTGCGAGAACATCAACCTCCGAAGTGAGTGGAGATAATAACGGAGCACGAATAAAATCAACGTTCAGAGTAACGCCATCACCAGACTCGTCTATACCTCCTACCTCAACACTTGCTTTAAACGATTCACGCTGTGAGCCGTAAAAATTTCTATGGGCCTTAATATCAATGACCTCGAGGGACGCTTGAACCGGATTTACTACCTCCTTCGCTAAAAGAATCGACCCTGCACATATTCCCCACACAGGATGAGTCGAACAGAACTCCTTAACAGAATTAAACATCCCTGTGATATTAAGGAAGCGAAGCATCGTAGAACTCTCACCACCAGGAAGGATAAGTCTCTCGACTGAATTGAGCGTTTCGGAGTCTCTCACAGGAACACCCTCAACCCCTAATTCAGAGAGCTTCTCTAAGTGCGGTTTCACACATCCTTGGAACGCAAGAACACCAACCCGAACCTTTCCATTTCCGACCATAAGAAAATAACCTCAATCGTAACCAGAAATGCAAATTTGACAATGGTTTCAGTCATCGGGATAACTGAGAATGACAGAAGAAGGATCAGTTCACCTTTTCTGGTGAGGATAAGTAGCGCCTGCTATCTATCCTCATCAAACTAGAAATAAATCAGAAGAGCAAAACAAAGAAGTGCACTACCATCCTCTGACTGCAAGCTGTTCCTCCTTGGGAAGAGAAATATTTGCCACACCTGGCATTGGGCGACCAAGGTTACCTGAAACCTTAAGGAGTATCTCAGGTTTATCGTAGTAGGTGGTCGCCTCTACGATCGCCTTTGCGTATTGAGGGGGATTATCCGACATGAATATACCGGAGCCTACAAACACAGACTCTGCCCCAAGTTGCCTCATGAGAGCCGCATCTGCCGGGGTGGCAACACCTCCCGCAGAGAAGAGGGGTACAGGAAGCTTGCCTTCACTTCGAACGATTTGAAGAAGCTCAATAGGAACCCTATATTCCTTGGATTTCTCATGAAGCTGTGATTCATCAACACTCAACAATTCCTCAAGCTCCCGAGTGATATCACGAAAATGTCGAACCGCCTCATTGACATCACCCGTGCCAGCTTCACCCTTACTACGGATAAGAGCTGCACCCTCATGAATACGACGTAATGCCTCACCAAGATTGCGCGCACCACAAACAAAGGGAGTTTTAAATTGGTGTTTGTCAACATGAAGATATGGATCCGCCGGAGTCAAGACCTCGGATTCATCAATATAATCAATCCCAATAGCCTCCAAAATTTGAGCCTCGACAAAATGGCCGATGCGACACTTGGCCATCACAGGAATATCAACTGCCTTAACGATATCCTGAATTATTGCCGGATCTGTCATTCGTGCAACTCCACCCTTAGCACGAATAACAGCTGGCACATCCTGAAGTGCCATCACTGCTACCGCGCCAGCATCCTTAGCAATCTTTGCTTGCTCGACGCTGGTAACGTCCATGATCACTCCGCCACATAACATTTGTGCTAGTCCAGTTTTTAGATCCATAAAATGCTCCTCAATCGAATCTCTTAACTATATCTATAGTTTCATGTCTGTTATCTCTGATTGATATGAGTTTGAAGTAACTAAGCCCAGTTTGCCTCTCAAACCTGATTTGAACAACCTAAGTTTAAGAATTTAAGACCCAAAATTAAGGATTTCTCTGTATGAATAGCCCATAACTATCATTTAGCTTAGATTTCAGCTATTGAGCTAATCTGGTAATTACTTGCTTATCTTCGTATAATCCACTGCTCCTGGGGTTCGCGAAGCTTGTCTTCGGTATCGCGCTCTCAGCTCATTCTTTCTCCCCTGCCTGCCTTAAAGTTTCTTAACTTTACAAGAAAAATACAAGACCATGAGGTTAAAGTTGTAGTAAGTTGACTGAGAGTAGCAATCTCTGCTCTCGGTGACAATTTGCAATCATAGGTTCATAAAGATTTAATTGGCAATTAAGGCTGACCAAATTTCCTAGTCCCAGACAGGGTAAACGAAGAAGATGAATTCTCATGATGACAGAGACAAAGAGCTTCAACGCCGGGAAAAAGAGCTTCAGGAGCGAGAACGAGCGATTCGACTCCGGGAACTAGAAACTGAAATCTATGGAAAGGAAGAGGCACAGGAACTGCCCCTGTATCAAACCACAAAGCACGAGCCCCCTGAGGGTTTGCTGAAGCGCTGGGGGAGAAAACTGGCGAACATTGCCAAGTTCGCAGGCATTGTCATTGCCGTTGTCGTCGCCGTTAAGATAGCCACTTGGCTTGCTATGACAATTCTGGTAGGGGCAGTTGGCTGGGTGGCGTACAAAATTTTCTTAGAGAAGGATGAGAGCGATCTCCCTAAGCACTAAACCTGTCCCCTCAACAATTTAGACCGAGCAAACACTTAAGCAAACCACTAGCAAATTAAGTGCAGGTGTTACCGATGAAAAACTGGCCCTCTTGGATTCCCTCCCCCAATTCATGGATGAGTGCAATTGTCCTGGCTTTGCTCATGAGCGCTCTTGTATTTGGCGGAAACATTATTTGGCCGCTCATTCAGTTACTGATCGGTTTTTTGCCAAGGTTGGGAATTATTGTCTGGTTTTTAGCTTACATATCGCCGATTTTTCTGATTGCTGTCGCTCACCATATACTTCATCTGTTTCTAGATAAATATTTCCCAAATACTCCCTCGCCAGAAATAGGAAAAGTTCAAGGATTTATTCCTGGTTTAATGAGCTGGTGGGAGGGACTGTATGGCTGGCTGGTAATTTTTCTATCCATGCTGGTGAGCAATACTATTTTAGCTTTCCTGTTTTCTCCCCGAACCTCACCTTACGAACTACTAGACTTACAGTGGTCTATTCCAGTAAATATCCCAACAGTACGTCTGCTCATCTGGGGCATTACCGCAGCCTATCTTTACCATTTTGAAAATTCAGTTCGGCAGCGTTTGATGACTGTAGGTTCTGCCAGTCAATCTAATCAGTAGAGGGTTTATCTGCTATAGACAGCGAACACAATTACCAGAAAAAATTATGAGCTATACAGTTGAAAAAAGTCGCTTTCTCAATGATCTGGAACGAGTGGTAAGAGCCCGTCAAGAGATTGCCAATCATTTTAATAATATCGTTGAGACTTTGAATAAAGCTGAATTGGAAGGAGAAGAGACATCGGGGAAACTCGGTCTAGAAAGAGATATCGAAGACATCAGTATCGCCAGTAAAAATTTGCGGCAGGGGGTGTTTCGACTTCTGGTTTTAGGAGACCTAAAACGGGGCAAAAGTACCTTTCTCAATGCTTTAATCGGCGAGAACTTGTTGCCCAGTGACGTGAATCCCTGTACAGCAGTGCTAACGGTTTTACGCTATGGAGGAGAAAAACAAGTCACTGTTTACTTTAAAGGAGAAGGAAAACTTCCTGAAAAGCTAGATTTCAAAAGGTTTAAGGAGCAATACACAATAGATCCCGACGAAGCCAAAAGACTAGAAAAAGAGAATCGGCTAGCATTTCCTAACGTTGACTATGCCGTTGTCGAGTATCCCTTACCCATGCTGGAAAAGGGAATTGAAATTGTTGACACTCCGGGGCTAAATGATACAGAAGCGCGGAACCAACTTTCTCTGAGTTATATCAACAACTGCCATGCCATCCTCTTTGTATTTAGGGCAGTACAGCCTTTTACCCTTGATGAGCGCCGTTATCTAGAAAATTACATTAAAGGCCGGGGGTTAAGTGTTTTCTTCCTGATTAATGCTTGGGATGAGATTCGCAGAGAACTAATTGACATGGATGACAGGGAAGAACTAAAAGAAGCTGAGGAGAAACTGCGTAAAGTTTTCCAAACTAACCTGGCTGAATATTGTCAGGTAAATGGTTATGATCTTTACGATGAGCGAGTCTTTGAGATTGCCTCCCTTGATGCTCTGCGTCGGCGGGTGAAAAATCCCGAGGATTCTCTTGAGGGAACTGGCTTCCCAGAGTTTATGACTGCCCTCAATACATTTTTGACTCAGGAACGGGCGCTCACTCAATTTCGGCAAGCGAGAACTCTAGGCCGCCAAGCCTACAACCATCTTCATGAAGCAATTGAACGCCGCATACCATTACTTGCTGAAGATGTCAATGAGTTGAAACAGCGGATTAGCTCAGTTGAACCAGAATTCGACCAACTCATAGAGATACGGGATCAATTCACCGAAGAAATTAGAATCACCCGCGATCGCAAGGCTAAAGAAGTTGCCGATTCTTTTCGAGAATACGTTTTGAATTTAGGGAATACCTTTGAAGCAGATTTCGTCCGCTATCAGCCGGATTTAGGCTTTCTTGATTTCCTCAGCCAGGGTAAGCGGGAAGAGTTTAATGCCTCATTCAAGCAGGCGTTTGAGCGCTACATCAACGAAAAGATTGCCGCTTGGGAACTCACTGCTGAAAAGCAGATAGAAGAAGCCTTTGCGCAACTAGCCAGGAGTGCTGCCAACTATGGTGCAACCTATAATCAGATAGCAGATTCGATGACTGAGAAGTTGATCGGGCAAAAAGTTTACCCTAGTACAATCGAGGGAGAAGATTATTCGCCAACATGGGCTAGTTGGGCAATGGGATTTTTCTCATTAGCTTCCGGTAACATTGCTGGTGTGATTCTAGCTGGTGCAGGCTTCGATTGGAAAAATATCTTGGTCAACTGGATCGCAGTGATTGGAATCAGTAGCTTTTTGGCGATTTTTACTAGTGGTTTGTTAGCTCCTATAGGTTTATGGGCTATCCCCGTAATTGGTATGGGGGTTGGTGCTTGGCAAACGGAACAAGCTCGGAAAGACTTTATCAAAGCTACAAAGAAAGAGTTTGTGAAATATCTTCCTCAGTTGACCCAGGAGCAATGGGAACCGATTAATCAAACTGTCAAAGACTGTTTTGATGCTTATGAGCGTGAAGTGAGCAAGCGGATCAATGATGACATTAATTCCCGGAAAGCTGAGTTAGATAATCTGCTCAAGCAAAAAGAATCCCAGGAAATTGATCGGGAGAAAGAAATGAAGCGGCTCAAAAGTCTGGATACTGATGTTTTATCTGAAAAGGGTAAGATTGAGTCAGTTTATGAAGATTTACTGACATATCCAGCTTGAGGCTTTTGGTTAAGCTCAGTGCAACAGATGGTGTTCTAAGTAGGTCGGTTAAATTAATTAGAAATCTTGACTTAATAAAAGTTAACACAGTACCGTTTAATTTTGTCCGACTACTTATAGGGGTGGTGCGTAAGATACACACCCTACTTGTAGATTAACACGGGTAATCTGTTGGCAATTGCGATCGCCACCTCTAATCAGAAGCGATCGCTTTTAGGAGTAGTAGAGGGTTGAAGGGCGATCGCACCTGAATTGGTAGTAATGGAGATGGGGGTGAGGGGTTTGTAGGGGTGGGGTGTGGTCAAAACCTGTTGGTGATGATGTGAGTAGGAGAATGGGAGAGTGGGAGAGTGGGAGAGTGGGAGAGTGGGAGAGTGGGGGAGTGGGAGAGTGGGGGAGTGGGGGAGTGGGAGAGCTCACAAGGGTAGGTTTTTAACAAAAGGGTGAGTCAGGACGATCGCAGAAACGAAAAAATAAGCTTTTTCTCCCCCTGCTTCCCCTGCTCCCCCTGCTCCCCCTGCTCATCTCAACTATAAATGTA
>JBFRWF010000076.1:0-29097 GCA_051439465.1 Xenococcaceae cyanobacterium
AGTAAAGCATTGAGGCTGTTTACATTTCTTAACTCAGGTGATAAAATTTATGTCCGACTACTTACTACCTAAGTAGGCCGTTGTTGAACGAGGGAATTTACCTGAGTTAATTAGGAGAAGACAATAAAAACCATGGAAAATTCGCTAATTCATCCTGACCAAACTTTTGCTTTATGGGCAATTCTCCTATCAGCAGCAACAATTGGTCTCTGGGGTGAAAGAACAAAATGGGGAGCCAAAATATCCGGTGCAGTTATTACTATGTTGGTAGGATTTTTCCTATCTAATTTGAGGATTATTCCTCTAGAGGCTCCTACCTATAGTATGGTCTGGTCTTTTTTAGTTCCTTTTTCTATTCCTCTGCTTTTATTTAAGGCTAATTTAGTTCGCATTTTCCGAGATTCTGGTTCAATGCTGGTTGCCTACTTAATTGGCGCAATGGGAACATTGTTGGGAACAATATTCGCTTATTATCTACTTCCTTTAGGGGAACAGGCGTGGAAATTAGCCGGGGTATTTTGTGCTACTTATATTGGTGGTTCAGTCAATTTTTTTGCTACGGCAAAAACCTTGAAGTTAGATTTAGATTCAGGAGATTTATTGGCTGCTGGTACAGCAGCAGATAATTTGGTGATGGCTGTTTTTTTTCTTATTCTGTTTGCCTTGCCTTCAATTGACGGAATACAAAGGTTTTTTCTCCCTCAATATTCTGCTAAAAATCGTCAGGCCAATAATCATATTAATTGTTTAAAATCTCAAGATAGGGCAGAATTCTCATTACTTCAGATTAGTCAAGCTTTAGCCATTAGTGGGATTATTTGTGCAGCGGGTGGAGGAATTGCTTTTTTATTAGGTTTTCCCCAAGCAGGAATTTTAGTCTCAACTATTTTAATTGTTGGTTTAGCAACGGGATTTCCCCAATATTTAGGTCAGTTAACCGTAGCCCCTCAAATTGGTACATTATTAATGCAGATATTTTTTGCAGTTATTGGTGCTAGTGCTAATATTTGGCAAGTTCTCCAAGTCAGTCCAATTCTATTTGTCTTAGCTGCTTTAATTTTGACTGTTCATTTATTAGTATTATTGTTAGGAGGAAAAATATTAGGCTTAGATTTAGCTGAATTACTCATTGCTTCTAATGCTAATATGGGAGGTCCGACAACTGCCGCAGCAATGGCAAGTGCCAAACAATGGGATAAATTAGTTACCCCGGCAATTTTATGTGGAACTTTAGGCTATGCGCTCGCCACTTTTATTGGTGTGGCTTTAGCAAATTGGCTGCACTAAGTTATCTGTAATTTTAATTCTTGAGTTTTAGCGAAAAACATGATTTCTATTCGGCCTCTTCTACTAACTACCACAACGGTGTACCAGGCAATTGCTAGCTGGATTGAGGATCGACAGTCCCCCCCAGGCCAACTCATTGATGTGGGTGGTTACAATTTACATCTGTGGGTTATGGGACATACCAGTCCAACTGTAGTTCTGGATCATAGCTTGGGGGGAATTGAAGGTTATTTACTCATTCAAGAAATTGCTAAGCTGACGCGAGTCTGTATCTACGATCGCGCTGGATATGGTTGGAGCGAACATAGTCCTAATCCACGAACTAGCGAACAAATTGTGTCAGAATTAGATACCCTTCTAACCCAGGCAGGAATTGACCCGCCATATCTCTTAGTAGGAGATTCTTTTGGTAGTTACAATGTACGGTTATATGCACACCGTTTTCCTGAAAAAGTGGTGGGCATGGTTCTCACTGATGGACTCCATGAGGTTGGCATGCTAAAGATGCCACTTCAGTTGCAAGCCTTGAAGTTTTTCTTCATGTCTGGCTTTGTGATGTCAACGTTGGGATCTGCTCTCGGCATAGTCCGGTTACTCAGAAAAATTGGGATGTTCGAGCTGCTTAAGCCAGAATTACGCCAGTTTCATCCTAGTGTCCTTAACTCAGTCAAACGCTCATTTTGCCGCCCCAAACACTGGCTGACAATGCTCCGAGAAATGCTCAACTTGGACACAAGTGGGTATCAGCTTCAGTCTGCTAATCATTTCGATACACTACCGATAGCTCTCATTAGAGCGAGTTCTTTTTTTAGACGTTCGTTTTGGACTGTCGGCTTGCCAATCCAAGGGGCCAATCAGCTACGGGAAAAGATGCATAGTGAAATTCTCAAGTTATCTACAGATTGCATTCAAATTCAGGCCTCCCGGAGCGGTCATTTTGTCTGGATCGATCAACCTGAGGCGATCTTAAAAGCCATTGAGATTATTCTGGGCAAAGTTGGTTCCGGAAGTAAAATCTTGTAGGGTGGGCAAAATGGATTATAGTTATAGCGCAAAAAAGTTATGAGATTGACTTTGCCCACCAAACTCATCTGATTTCAAATGCATATCGAGATGTCCGGTTTTGACGTAAATTAAGCAACCTTCACGGCAAAACGGAGTATGCACAGTCCCAACTGGATTCCGCAACCAAGTGCCTTTGGGATAAACGCCTTGTTCATCCTCAAATACGCCGTCTAGGACAAAAATCTCTTCGCCGCCCCAGTGCTGATGGCGCTGGAAGGTTGTACCCGGTGCCCATTTCACAAGTGCAACCTGCTCGGTTCCATAGGCATGTAACGGCATCACCTCCAGTCCGGGAACTAAGCCTGGAACCCAGTCCGCTTGGTGTGTGGCGATCGCCACCCGTTGTTGGTCCTGCGGGTGCATCTGCCAGAGTTTCACCAGAATGGTACAGCCGTCTTTGCTGTAGGGGGTGTGGCTGGAGCTGACTGGATTGCGCACGTAGGTGCCAGGCGCATAGTCTCCCTGTTCATCTGAAAAGATGCCTTCTAATACCAGAAACTCTTCCCCCCCACCGTGGGTATGCGCCGAAAAGTGGCTACCCGGGGCATAGCGAACAATTGATGTGGCACGGGCAACTTCTTCTCCGTCCCGCTCCAACATACGTCGTTGCACACCCGCCATGGGCGAATCTCTCCAAGGCAGGTCTTCAGTAAACACAACAACGCGTTCCCTCAAATCAGCATTTAATTTCATAAATCACCTCAGCGGTTTCCAGACTAGACAAAATTCTTGTTTTGCTCAGTTGTACTGATTGCGGCCTGCCATGACGCCACCATCTACATCCCAGATGGCACCTGTCACCCAGGCGGCTTTATCGGAGAGCAAAAAGGCGATCGCTTCAGCGACATCTACAGGCGTCCCCACGCGGCCGAGGGGATGAAAACTGTTGAAGCCTTGCAAGGCAGAATGCACTTGGTCTTTGGCAATAAAGCCCTCATAGATTGGCGTTTCGACCACAGCAGGAGACACAGCATTAACGCGAATGTTTTTGTCAGCCAGTTCCATGGCCAGATGCTGCGTCAGGGAATGCAGTCCCGCCTTTGCCATTGAGTAGGCCGACGAAGGTGTGGCCTGAACGGCCTGCTTTGCCCACATCGAGCCAACATTCACAATGGCACCTTTTTGTCCGCGATTGATGATCGTTTTGGCGATCGCCTGGGTGATGAAGAAAGTTGCCTTGTTGAGATCTAGATAGAGGTCATAGTCAGACTCAGTGTGCTCCAAAAATGACTTCGGCAAGAAAACACCTGCCGCATTAACCAATAGGGTGGCATCCCCATGAGCGCGATTGAGCCGTTCGATTAAAGCTTCCCGCTCCTCTCCCTTGCTAATGTCGGCGCGCTCTCCAAAAACGTTACCGAACTGACTGAGTTCAGAGACGGCTCCTTGCAGCTTTTCAGCGCGGTTGCCAATCAGCACTGCAGATCCACCGCGCTCTAGCACGAGCTGAGCAACGGCTTTACCAATGCCGCTACTCCCCCCGACTACGATCAGCTTCTGACTGGCAAATTCTTGAGACATGATTAACCTCTTTCTGGTTTGAATGGTGTTTGACTGAACTTATTTTATCTACTAGTAGATATGCGGAAAAGTAAAAAAATTACGCTTTTGAAAATTTGGCTAAAAGCAGCGGGTAGACGATTTGCTCAAACGCTGCGCTGCTGTCCTCGGCTGAGCGAGCCAGCAATTGTGCGCCTTGCAGCATCGCAATTAGCCCCTTTGCTTCTTGTTCAACCGATGGGTGACATTGCCAAATCTTCGCTTCACAGCCCTCTCGGAGCAGTGCCCCTAGCCAAGCTTCTGTTTGCTGGAGGGAGGCTCGAATTTCATCTCGGACAGGCTGAGGCAAAACCGCAAAGTCAGCTGCTAACATCGCGCACAGGCAAATTTGATTCTGCTGCAGGCCATCCCGGTAGAGATTGGCAAACTGCATCAGTTGCTGCTCGAGGCTGGCGGAGGACTGGGCGATGCGATCGCACTTGCGAGCCATTGCCTCTCGGTACTGCTGAACCAGCTTCCTGACCAACTTATCCTTCGAGGGGAAGTGGTAGTGAATACTGGCTTTGCGAATACCGACTTGCTCAGAGATATCAGCGTAACTAAAGGCGCTATAGCCTCGGTTCCGCACAATGTTTTGAGCAACGTCCAAAATTTGTTGAGCTGTGTTTTTTGCCATAACCTTATCCTATACCATCTAGTAGGTAGAGGTCAAGGGCTGGTTGAAAATAGGTGTATAGGTGTTAGGGTTAGCTATTTCCTATTCCCTATTCTTGGTTAAAACTGACAACAGGGAATTTCCTTAACCACAAGAGGCTCGGTTAAATCCGTCCCATAGCCTAAAACCCGGATCTTCTGCTGCGCCTCATCAGCAATTAAGACGACTTGCCAAGCCCCTTTTGGTTTGTCAATCACATAAGGAATTGGTTTAGGGGGGCGAATGCCGGCTTGACGGTATTCTTCTTCCTCTTCTGGCAGGAGAATCTGGGAAGCGTTCATAGTTTCCACCAAATTAGCCACCGCTGTGGTTGGCGTCCACTGGACATAGCCAGAGTCCCCTAATGCACCTAGATTAGCTTCAACATAGAAGATCGCCTGCTCTAACTCTCGCTTTTTCAAGGGAGACACTTTTTGAGGATCTTGTTGGGAAGAATTTCCACAACCAGTGTAGACTAGAGCCAACATGACGACAGGAATTAGCACAATCGATTTTATCTTCATTTTTGGACAAGGGTTATTTATTCTTAGAGTTCCCCAAATCTGCGCTCGGATCATCTAGCTTCTGCAATAAGAATTCCTCACCTGTAAATGCCAGAAAGAGTGATCGCCCATCTAATTCACTGGATCTTATCCATTTACCTCTTGAGTATTTTTGGAATGTAGGTGCTTTTCTGGATGGTCTTTCCTCCTACCGTCCTTTCCCAAAGGAACCATGTTGACTGCACCTATACCCAGCGTGAGCACACTCAAAAGAAGCCAAGTGCTCTCTGCTGCAACATTTAAGCGGTGGGCGTTATCTCTGTAAGCTACTTTCATTAGCTAATGGAGTCACGTTAAGAGTAACTACCGTTTGGATTAAAACTCCAACCTCTACTAGATTTGTCACCTTAGTACCTAGATAAGACTTATTAACAATGGCAATTGAACTCTATACCCAAGTCGCTTTAAAGGAAGATTTGCCCGAATACGGTCTCAAAAAAGGAGATGTGGCAATGGCGATCGAACATTACCCCATGCCAGAAGGCACCGAAGATGGTTACAGTTTAGAGGGTTTTGGTGTTCCCATTGAAGGGATTACAGTTGAAGTGAGAGAGTCACAAATTGAACCAGTCGCAGCATCTTTTGATGAGAGCGAACTAACTACCTCTCATCGCCAATAGCATTACGATAGAGAGAGTGCCTACAACTTTTCAAACACGCTCTTAGGGGGCAACTTCTTAAAGGGAGGAAGGGGAACTCTTTATTCTCTATTCCCTGTTCCCTATTCCCTGTTCCCTAAATTTTTAATTGATTATCATTATTTTGCATTGGATGACGAATTAGAGCCAATCCAGCTCTTCGAGATCCCAATCAAAAAAGTATATTGTTGTCCAATTAACGAAAATAGAGAGTTTTGTCCAGTAAAATATAAATTTCAGAATTTATGTCTACCTTAAAGCTCAAGAAGAAATTGAAAAGTAGAAGGCAACGGTTCTTAAAGTGGAATACCAGATGGCTGTCTCCTAGTTGGCAAGCCTGCATTCCCCTAGCTGCTATCATCCTTTTGGTATGGAGCTACACAGCAGTAGCCCAGAATGCTTCATCGGAAAACATCAAACTGTCAGAACTGAAAGTAGGGCTAGATACCTTGTGGGTAGTCATTACCGCTGTTCTGGTGATTTTCATGAATGCAGGCTTCGCCATGTTAGAAACAGGTTTTTGCCGCCGGAAGAATGCCGTCAATGTCTTGTCCAAGAACTTGATTGTGTTTGGCATTTCTACAGTTGCTTTCTGGGCAATTGGCTTTGCTTTAATGTTCGGTGATGGAACTTCTTTATTCGGTACCAGTGGTTTTTTCCTTAGTGGATTAGACAATAGTCCAGCGACGGGAGATGCCTATCGGGGTGTCTACAGTTCTCTGAATTGGACAGGGGTACCTCTAGCTGCCAAATTCTTATTCCAGGTTGCTTTTGCCGGAACTGCGGCGACAATTGTTTCTGGCTCTGTAGCTGAACGGATTAAATTTATTGACTTTTTGCTCTTCAGCTTCCTGTTAGTGGGTATCTCCTACCCGATCGTCGGTCACTGGGTTTGGGGTGGCGGTTGGCTTGCAGAGTTTGGCTTCAAAGATTTTGCTGGTTCAACAGTAGTTCATTCGGTTGGTGGCTGGTGTGCTCTCACCGGTGCTATCATTCTCGGACCGCGCATTGGTAAGTATCGAGCAAACGGCACAACTATTCCTCTGCCTGCCCACAATTTGAGTATTGCAACTTTGGGTTGTTTGATTCTCTGGATCGGCTGGTTTGGTTTCAACTCTGGTTCTACTATGGAAGTCAATCCAAGCATTGCTCATATTGCTGTGACCACGAACTTGTCAGCAGCAACAGCTGGCATTATGGCGATTATCACTTGCTGGTTGTTCTCTGGCAATCCCGACCTCTCTATCACAATCAATGGTATACTGTCGGGTTTGGTTGCAATTACGGCTCCCTGTGCTTTTGTTGATTATTTTGGCGCTGCGATCATCGGGAGCATTGCTGGCATACTGGTTGTTTTCTCAGTTTATTTCTTGGACAGTATCAAGATTGATGACCCAGTGGGTGCTATCTCAGTTCACCTTGTCAATGGTATCTGGGGTACCTTAGCAGTAGGTTTCTTTGCTAATCCTAAAATTTATGTCAATGTAGATGGGGATCTTTTGCCGGGACTGTTTATTAATGGCGATTTGTCTCAAATTGGGACTCAAATGCTGGGCATTTTTTCTGTTGGGGGTATGACGGTAATGTTCAGCTTTATCTTCTGGCAGTTACTTCAGGCAATCTTGGGTTTGCGCGTGTCTCCGGAAGAAGAACTTCAAGGTTTAGACCTTGGCGAACACGGTATGGAAGCCTATAGTGGATTTGGGGAGGATACTACTGACATAGCTTGAGTTGTTAAGGGTGACGAAGTTTGTTTGAGTTGGATAGGTCTACAAAAATTTCAGGCTCGTGGCTGCAATTGCTGCAAAAACACCGAGCGATCGCAGTTATTCGTTCCCCCCAGCTCCAACTAGCTCTGGCAATGGCTAAGGCAGTTGCAGATGGGGGAATACGCCTGATTGAAATTACTTGGAATAGCGATCGGCCAGCAGAGTTAATCAGCCAGCTAAGATCGGAATTACCTTCCTGTACTATTGGCGCTGGCACAATCTTAACTGTTGAGCAGCTAAGGGAAGCGATCGCCTGTGGAACCCAATTCCTCTTTTCTCCTCACGTTAAAGGGGCACTGATTCAAGCAGCCGCCGAGTACAATGTTCCGATTATACCGGGGGCTCTTTCCCCCACGGAAATCGTGACTGCATGGCAAGCCGGAGCTAGCTGTGTTAAAGTCTTTCCAGTGCAAGCTGTTGGGGGAGCGAGTTATATCAAAAGTTTACAAGGTCCCTTGGGTCAGATTCCCCTAATTCCCACTGGCGGTGTCACTCTAGAGAATGCCAAGGAGTTTATCTGTTCAGGAGCGATCGCTGTTGGTCTTTCTGGTGAATTGTTTCCTGGACAACTGGTAGCAGCTAGAGATTGGCAGGCGATCGCGATCCGAGCAAAAACTCTTCACCAAAGGCTTTCTGAGATTTCCTCAGTAAGTCGGTCAAATTAATTAGAAAATGGTTGAGAGAGGCAACAGGCAACAGGCAACAGGCACTCGCTTCGCTCAAAGGCAAAAGGCTTGCATGCAAAAGGCAAAAGTAGGGAACAGGCAACAGGCAACAGGCACTCGCTTCGCTCAAAGGCAAAAGGCTTGCATGCAAAAGGCAAAAGTAGGGAACAGGCAATAGGCAACAGGCAACAGGCAACAGGCAACAGGCAACAGGCAACAGGGAATTGGGAACAGGGAACGGGGAAAGGGGAACAGGGAACGGCTAACTCTAACTCACCGTTCGCTCAAATTTTTGAGCCAAGATGAATTATGGTAGGGTAAATGCTTAATTCAGCAAGCCCTATTTAGAGGAAATTTTTGTCCTAATTTGTTCTAAACTCATCTCTATTGCACTTATCTGTCTCTGCAATTGTAATAAATCAGTTTCAACATCATCTTTTTTATTTTCACTTCTAAGCATTTCTTCTTCTTTTACTTTCTGCTGTTGGTATTGATCGATACTTGTAGTAATTACACCAATAAAAAGGTTTATGAAAATCATGGCACCTATAAGCGCAAAGCTAACGAAGAAAAAAGCACTTAGAAGGGGCAAACCAGAAGGATTTGTACATAGATCTGCAGGATAAGGATTGCCAGTTCTAAACTTATCACAGCCATACATATTAATATACATTATATCTGTCCAATCCTCAAATGTAACAACCCGAAATAATGTTAGCATCGACACTAATAAGGAACTAAAGTGAACAGGATCGTTAGCCGAAAAGAGAAAAGTTGCTAGTACACCATATATATAAAAAACAAGAGCAAGCAATAAAGTAATGTATCCCATTGAAGGAATAGAAGCGAGGATGGCATTAACTATAACTTGCAACCTTGGCAGTACACGTACTAATCTCAGGAATCGGAGTATCCGGAGTAGACGTAAAACGATCACATATTTGTTATCAATAGGTATCAAGAAAGCGACAATAATAATAAAGTCGAAGACATTCCAAGGATCTTGAAAATATCGCCAAGGTTTATTCCCTTCAGCTATTATTTTGAGAATTAACTCTGCCACGAAAATCCCAACAATAATATGATCGAGAAACATTAGTGGCCAACTGTATTTTGCTGCCAATTCAGGATTAGTTTGTATCCCTACCAGAATACCAGCAAAGATTATCACTCCTAAAATGGAATATTCAAAGACATTAGATTTAACAATTCTTGCTATTGCAGTTTGCATCCCATAAATTCCTCTTGAACTTAGAGAATGAGTATTATTACTTGTTCAGCTCATATTACATGACAACTCCCATTTTTGGCAACAGAACCGAAAAGACGCGCAAGGACGCACCCTACAGAAATCGCCTCAGACCTTGAAAATCCTGGGCTTACGCTGCCTGATTGCCTCTTATTGAGCGTGCCCTTCTGCGATCGCCGTAGGCGCACCTAGGCTAACGCCCCTGCTCCGCAGCTCGGTGACCGCCAGTTAAAATCCTCTGAACTCTGATGAATTCGTTGGAAAGTCATTGGGCTTAAATTCTCCCTCTAACCGCCTCTCTAATCGCTGTATGCTTTGTCTAGACTGTATTTCGGTCTATTAATTTAGCCACTGGGTTTTCAAATAAGCGAACGGTGAGTCCCAATTCCCAATTCCCAATTCTCAATTCCCCTCTTTACCAGGCTGATGCCACGTGTTATGTTAAGTTTTATAAAGATAATAAACTGATTGGGGAGAACACTATGAACTTTGAGATTCCAGAAGCAGTGAAGACTTGGTCCCAATTCGGACATCCCATTTTAATGTGGATTCTCTTGGGAACAGCTATTTATGCCCTGTATCTTGGCGTGCAGATTTGGCGCACCCGCAATGGGGACAAGGATGTCAGGAAAAAACTGGTTAAGAAAGACTTCAAGACCAGACATTACCAGGTTGGTTCAATACTGCTAGCGTTTATAGTACTTGGTACTATTGGCGGCATGGCAGTGACTTATATCAATAATGGCAAACTCTTTGTTGGCCCTCATCTGCTCATCGGATTAACCATGACGGGACTGATTGCCACTTCTACATCTCTGATTCCTTTGATGCAAAAAGGGAATGACTTTGCCCGTTACACCCATATCACCCTCAATGTAACTCTGTTAGGGCTATTTGGCTGGCAGGCAGTCACGGGAATGCAAATTGTGCAGAAAATTGTCAGCAATATGTTTGTGCAGGAAATTGCTAGCAATATGTAGAGATTAGTGATTGGTGATGAGAAATTAGGATTCAGTTTTTCCCAGTCACCAGTCACCATTCCCCAGTCCCCAGTTACCAGTCACTAGTCCCCTCTGGAAATTTTCTGAAACTTTCTAGCACTTTTAAGGGGGATGGGCAGATTGAGGCGAGAATGAAAGTCTTTCTGGACTTTGTAGGTTAAGCGAGGAGAAACTTGGCGCAGGATTTGAGCTAAGAGGCGATCGCCTGTAGTTTGAATCAGAGATAAGGGTAACTTGTAAATAAACTTGGGAAACTTAACTGCCACTTTCAAGTGCAGTTCCCAGTTAACTCTCGTCACCACTGGTGGCAGTTCCCATTCCCCTTTCTTTTTATAAGCAGCAGCTATTCCCAGTGCAGCGGCTTCTGAGGGAATTTCCACTAATTCCATCCAGGCTTTATAGTCCACCTCATATCCAGGGGGAGTGTAATCTGGCACGGGGATAGTGTACATCAGGTAGACTCCTTCCTTTGAAGGTTCCAAAACTACACTAATTTTTGGCTCGACCTCGTAGCCAAAGGAACCAAAACGTCCAATAGTCAGAGTGTAGCCATTGTTCCCCAGAGGTTCTGCTTTCATCGGCTGGGCGCAACGGCAAAACCAGCCTTCATGGGCATCGAGATACTCAGCAAAGGTTTGAGCATCGGTGTAAATATACATGAAGCCTTCAAAATGAGTCTGAAAGTGGACTGGTTCTTGTTCTGCTAGTTCCAGTTGAGCTACTCTCGAATCTGTCTGAATTGGGCAAATTTGCTCATTGACAGGCAATTCGGAGCAGTCAATCGGTTGATTGTTAATAAATTGGCACTGCATAACACGACTTTGGTGATTGGTGATTGGTAATTGGTACCCAGTTACTTTGTAACCGTTCAGGGGGGGTACGAAGTTAATAGGGTTTGAGGCATCACAAGGCCCATATATTTGAGGAAACAGGGCTAAATCACCCCATCGGAACGCCTGTAACCCCCATTCTCCCGTTACCCCCTGAACGGTTACGTTACTTTTATTGTTGACCGAAGCTAAGGGTCTCTCCCAGAGTGATAGTAAAAAGGAGTCCTCTCAATAAAGTTCATACAATGGATGATTGAGATTTTACGGTTCAACGAGGCAATTTCTCGCTGATTATACCAAGTGTGATTTAAGGAGATTAGCATGAAAGCATTTGTGGCAGGAGCAACTGGACAAACAGGACGACAGATTGTGCAAGAGTTAGTCAAGCGCAATATTCCGGTTCGAGCTTTGGTGCGGAACTTGGAGAAAGGGAAAGAAATTCTGCCAGCAGAAGCGGAATTAGTGGTTGGTGATGTCCTCAAGCCAGAGATTCTGGGGGAAGCGATCGCCGACAGCACAGTTTTGCTCTGTGCTACTGGTGCTAAGCCTAGCTTAGACCCCACTGAACCTTACCAAGTGGACTACCAAGGCACGAAAAATTTGGTCGATGCGGCTAAAGCTAAGGGAATTGAGCATTTTGTTCTCGTTTCCTCTTTGTGCGTGTCTAAATTTTTCCATCCCCTCAACCTGTTTTGGCTGATCCTGTATTGGAAGAAGCAGGCGGAGGAATATATCCAGAAAAGCGGTTTGACTTACACAATCGTTCGACCAGGTGGTCTACGAAATCAAGATAACTCAGATCCAATTGTCATGTCATCCGCAGATACTCTGTTTGATGGTAGTATTTCTCGCGTTAAGGTAGCACAGGTGTGCGTAGAATCCCTGTCACAACCTGTAGCAAACAATAAGATTGTAGAAGTGGTTGCCAAGGCAGAGGCAGAGCAAATGAACTGGAAACAGTTATTTACTAATGTCGTCTGATTGGTAGCCGATAAGGAAGCAAGAGGATTAGAGAAGTGTGATCGCTGATATTTAGTGCGATCTCCTCTCTCATAGTGCGATCGCCGTGGTTGTAGGGAGCGCCATTCGACAGCTTAACGCACAAAACCAAGTAATAATGGTGCTTAAGGCGTAAAAACCGAAATATTACGTTATATTGAGCAAAATTGGGTCAAACGCATCCAAATAAAAGGCGATCGCTTGTGCCAGTTGCGTGAGCTACAATGAAACCAACTTTTTGTTCAGGAGGTGCCTTGTCTGACAGATCGTCCAGACGATTCAGCCATTGCAAAACTTTGGAGCTAATTCAGAATGAGTACATTATTTGACTTACTTGAAACAATCAAAACCAAACCTGGATTATACCTGGGAACTGGCTCCATCACTAATCTGCGGATGTTCATCCTTGGCTATCGCTTTGCGCGATCACAATTGCACATCTCCAATACTGAGGCTGAAAGTGACTTCTACAAAAACTTCCAACCGTGGCTGCAAAACCGCTTATCTATCCGTACCATTAACGCTTGGGACAAAATTATTTTGCTAACCTGTATTGATGAGAAAGCTGCGTTTGATTATTTCTTTCAACTTCTGGATGAGTTTCTCCAACGAGACAAAAGCCAAGATATGGACCCAATTCTGGTAGAATCATCTTTAAAAGATCCCGAAACCGAAAAAGTAGCATGAAGAGCATCTTCTGTTGGCTGAATGCGTTGCGATCGCCTCCGTCAATTCGCCACGAACTTATGAAATCCTGTACTAAGAAATCAAGATAACTCAGATCCAATTGTCATGTCATCCGCAGATACTCTGTTTGATGGTAGTATTTCTCGCGTTAAGGTAGCACAGATGTGCGTAGAATCCCTGTCACAACCTGCAGCAAACAATAAGATTGTAGAAGTGGTTGACAAGGCAGAGGCAGAGCAAATGAACTGGGAACAGTTATTTGCCAATGTCGTCTGATTGGTAACCGATAAGGAAGCAAGAGGATTAGAGATTTGGCACATCGATCGCATTCCCAGAATGAGAGTAACTCTCAATTCTTTCTGGCGATCCTGAAAACCCTCACTCTCGTCAGTGTAATCGGGTTAATGATCTTTCTGTTTAACTTACAAGCACGAAATAGGCGATCGCGCCCTAAATTTCCCACCAAGATCTACGGGACGCAACCTCTGGTAATGAAAGAGGGCGACCCCTATATTCGTGCTTTGATGCGAACAATTACAGCGAGTGAGGCAAATGTTACTCAACCCTATCATGTGATTTATGGTGGTAAGCACGTTTCGGATTTAAGCCGTCATCCTAATCGCTGCGTCCCGATTCTTAGGGGTCCCAAT
The DNA here is from genome assembly GCA_051439465.1 of Xenococcaceae cyanobacterium. Classification (GTDB taxonomy): domain Bacteria; phylum Cyanobacteriota; class Cyanobacteriia; order Cyanobacteriales; family JBFRWF01; genus JBFRWF01. The sequence goes on from JBFRWF010000076.1 coordinate 13,598, forward strand.
GTGGGCAACTGTACGACAGCAGCGGGACGCTATCAGTTTATTAATACAACCTGGGATGAGAAGGCAAAACGCTATCATCCCAAAGTTTCAGGCTTTCTGTGGTGGAAGTCTTATAGCTTTGAGCCAGAATATCAAGATTCGGTGGTTTATGCTTGGCTGAGCGATTCCAAAGCTTGGGGGGTGGATATTCCGAAACTATTGCGCCAGGGAAAAATAGAAGAAGTATTACGCCTACTCTCTGGTACTTGGACAAGTTTGGGATATGGTATCGAAACCAACTCTATGAGCCGTCATTTACCGCAGATTTACCAGAATATGTTGCGGGAAGAATTAGGCAAATTGGGATAAGTAGGTGGGCAAAAATAAATATAAAACCCGGATGAGGTGTTAGGTGTTAGGTGTTAGGTGTTAGGTGTTAGGGTTAGCTGTTCCCTGTTCCCTGTTCCCTATTCCCTGTTCCCTATTCCCTGTTCCCTATTCCCTAGTGAGTTGTCTGGTCTAGATGCACATCGTCACGAGATTTGTCAATAGAACTTAACAAAATTTAGATGCGTTTGCCCTGAACCCTGTACTTGATGTGGACGCTAGAGTGGTGGAAGTAAAAATCCGCCTTGACTCAAAAGATAGCCAGGAAGTTGTTCATTACGACGGTGATGGTCGCGGTGACGTTCTCCAATTTTACGGGAAAAATGCATCAAGCGATGCATCCAGTATTCCACGAAACTGGCAAAACTAAAAGCGATCACAAAACAGCCGATGCCTATAGCAGCACTTTGTAACCCAGTCATGAACAATCCTTACATAATCTGAACATTTTCAGATTATCCTAAAAATTTTCACAAATGTTACCAAATATGTATTTGGAGAAAATTCTTGAGAGGACAACACCCTTTTCTACTATTTCTTCTTAATTAGATTGGCGATCGCCTGATTAAACCAGCTAGCCGCACTAATATTCGTTCCCTCACTCAGATGTTGCAGGGTTACCTCAAGCAAAGAAATGGATAACCCCGTTAAGGCTACAGACTCAGCACACTGCTGATATTTTCCATTCTCTTGCAACCGAAATGCCATTACCCTTCTTCCCTGAACATCAATTACCCAATATTCAGGAATTTCTAAATCAGCATAGATTTGTTTCTTTTCATCCAGGTCAGTTGCTAGAGTAGTATAGCGCTACGCGCTATGGTTAGGACACTGTTGAAGGCTGAAGTCCATGTGCAGTAAACTGTTGCCTGTTGCCTGTTGCCTGTTGCCTTGCGCGTAGCGCTATATCAGCAATTTCCCCAACTAAATCAGGCACTCGCCATTGATTCAATTCAATGCGACGGGGTTCTCTTTCTTGCCACTGTGGGACACCTTCACCGATGTACAGAACTAAATCTGGTGCTGCTGCACGCTTATTCGGCTTCTCTAATAAACAGCGTCCCAGAGAATCGGCTGTTTTGTCTGTAAAGCGACTGAACCAGAAGCCAAACAGCAGTGTAAATAAATCACTAACTCTAGCGTGATTAATTCCTTCTGCACCCATATCCACCAAAAGGTAATTGCCATTAAAAAATAGCCTGACTCTCTCTGGAGTAGGATCGTCACGATAACGTAAGTAATCTTCCCATGTAGCTGACTGCCATTGGGGGATATCTGTGGTGATGGCTGTTTGAATGGCTGTGGGAGTAGAAGCTGTCATCGGCTCACTTTACCTGCAAGCATCACTCTGATTGTAACTGTACAGGAGTATAGACTCAGGGGACTCGTCAAATTGACCAGTTTTCCGGTACTATTTCAGACCTATAGGGTTTCCTCATATAAGGTATGGCAGTCTATCAAGTTCGATTGGTAAATCCAGCACTCAATCTTGATCGCACAATCAAAGTACCAGACGATCAGTACATTTGTGCCATATAATAAATTCTCAATAAGCTTCTCAGTTATATAACACGCTTAGAGAGGGAGAGGGGGAGATGGGGAGATTCGGTCGACGGGGAGATAAATTTTTCCCGAAAAAATCCGCTTTCTCCCTCTGCTTCCTCTGCTTCCTCTGCTTCCCTTGCTCGTCTCAACCCGAAATCTAAAAGCCCCCACTATAATCTTTGATTTAGTGGGGGAGGATGTCACTATTGGGTATTAGATAGCTTCTGCGGAGTTTCTACAACTGGATTGTCTGACTCCGAAGTGACAGGGTTGTTGGGATTTTCTACAACTGGATTGTCTGATTTGGGAGTGACAGGGTTGTTAGAAGTTTCTACAACTGGATTGTCTGACTCGGGATTGTCTGACTCGGAAGTGACAGGGTTTTTGGAAGTTTCTACAACTGGATTGTCTGACTCGGGATTGTTTGACTCAGGAGTGGGAAGGTTGTTGGGAGTTTCTACAACTGGATTGTCTGAGTCGGGATTGTTTGACTCAGGAGTGGGAGGGTTGTTAGGAGTTTCTACAACTGGATTGTCTGAGTCGGGATTGTTTGACTCAGGAGTGGGAGGGTTGTTGGGAGTTTCTACAACTGGATTGTCTGAATCGGGATTGTATGACTCGGGAGTGACAGGGTTGTTGGGAGTTTCTACAACTGGATTGTCTGAGTCGGGACTGTTTGACTCAGGAGTGGGAGGGTTGTTAGGAGTTTCTACAACTGGATTGTCTGAATCGGGATTATCTGACTTGGGAGCGGGAGGGTTGTTGGGAGTTTCTACAACTGGATTGTCTGAGTCGGGATTATCTGACTTGGGAGTGGGAGGGTTGTTAGGAGTTTCTACAACTGGATTGTCTGGATCATTTGTGAATTTTATCGTTGGTTCTATCGTTCCTATATCTTCAGCTACTCCTTGTGGGGGAATAGTCACAGATGGACAAATTTCTGCGTCATATTCAAAATTAATCTTTACCAGGTAAGGTTTGCGCTTGCTGGTTTGATTGTCAAAACTGCTGGAATTAATATCGTGGAGTGCCTGCTGATTAAAAATGGCATAACCTGCACTCTTAATTAACTTTGAATTAGTGACTTGGCCTTGGGCATTCACCCAGACTCCATATACAGTCGTGCCTTCAAGTCTTCTTTGACAGGCATCTTTTGGATAAGTGCCAATAATGCTACGTTCTTCTGGTTTCTCCTCAATCCTGTCTTCACCCAGCCAGCCAAGATAATTTCTGTTGGCTTCATTGTCAGTGGTATTGGTTTTCTCTTCTTGAAGACTCTCCAAACGTTGAAAGGTTTCTGGCAGCAAATTTGGCTGACGGTGAGCGACAGTATCGGGGGCAGTGGGAGATGTTATTGGGTTAGGAGTAGGTCTTTTTCTCGAATTAGCAGGAATTTCCTGCTGTGGCAAAGGAGGATGGATCCACTCTGGGGTTCGACTATAACGAAACTTTGGTGGATTGATTAATTCCCTAGGAGATATGGGCGGTGAAAGAGGAGAGAAACTTGGTCTGGGACGAGCAATCGGCGAATTTCTGCGGAGAGGTGGACTGTTTACTCGCGTCGGCGGAGGTGAAGGTAAGCTGACTGGGGATGGCAGGGGAGGTGGTGGTAAATTCCGGAAAATAGGCGGGGTGAATGAGTTGTTGCGATTAGTTAGGGGGGGAGATGACGGCTGAGGTAAGGGCTGAGTCGGACTAAGAAGAGCTGTGTTGAAAGGCGATCTGTTGAGAAGAGGGGTATCAATAAGGGGTGTGTTAGGAAATTGTGGTATGTTCGGCAGTGACTGGGAAAAGTCTGGCAGACGAGTTTGCTCAACGGGGTTCAACTCTATTAGCCGGACAGTGTGCCCCCTCGTCGACTTTTCCCCTTGAGAAAAAAGCGGTAGGTTAGGTAGGGATACCCCTAGCAAAGTGTGAATACCGATGGAAGCGAAGATGGCAATGCTAGTTGGCTGAAGTAACTTGGCGGTTAGAGTGTGAATCATTGAGGCGTAGGACATAGTCGTTATGGCAAAGTGCGCTTTGTTATAGCGAAAGTCAGTATATTACAAAATATATCCGATAATAGCAAGGTGCGAACCGAAAAAATAAACATCAAGGGGATGGCCCACAAAGCCAAGCCTGATTAGCATTAACTGATCTGTATTGATATCGATGTCTTACAAATTACTTTTCGTCTGCCTGGGTAATATTTGTCGTTCTCCGTCAGCGGAGAATATTATGAATCACTTGATTGAGCAAGCTGGTTTGAATAACAGCATTTTTTGTGATTCAGCAGGTACTTCTAGTTATCACATTGGCTCGCCCCCCGATCGCCGCATGAGCGCAGCAGCAGCGCGTCGCGGAGTCAAGCTTCGGGGTAAAGCAAGACAGTTGAAACTGTCTGATTTTGAAAATTTTGACCTGATTTTGGCAATGGACAAGGAGAACTATTGGAATATTCTCTATCTTGATCGAGAGGGGAAATATCGGGATAAGGTGCGATTAATTTGTGAGTTTGCTTCCCATCATCAGGAGGAGGAAGTCCCCGATCCCTATTATGGGGGTCGAGATGGCTTCGACAAGGTAATTGATTTGCTCTTAGACTCTTGTGACGGTTTGTTGAAGCATCTGGTTAGTTCTGAACAATTAGCAAATTAGACTCCAGCGGACCATTACTCAGTCTTGCCAATTAACGGCTCTTCCGTACTTAGTGTGCTAAATCAGCCAAAAGCCCTACTGGGCTCCGAATTTAGGTTTAAATTAGATTTTCACCCTGAATCCCTTGCCTAGTAGGGTTTTCAAGATTTCCTTTTCACTTTTAGCACAGTAGGGACGGATGAACCACTTTTTTACGCATTATCCACCTTTTCAAACAACCTCTCAGGTGATAAGCTAACTCCTTTCTCTTTTTCAAACACTCTCTAAGAGTAAAGTGTAATGACATCTCAAAAAAAATTGGTCAAGGTTCCGAAACTATTGGAAAAAGAGCGCATAGAAGAAGAACGCATCCATGATGTCCTTCTCCTGCTGGAACACTTAGCACAGAGGGAGGAAGTGACGGTGAAGCTCATCCTCGATTGTCTCTATGATGTAGGTTCAGTGAACCTGATCGACAATAAATTGAATAAATTTCGCTTTCGACCCCTCAACAGGATGATGAAATCAATTGCCTCTCTATCTAAGCCGGCATTTAGAGTCTTTGCGATGTATTGGTTTCAGAAAAATTGTCCCCAACTGATTACGAACTGGCTGCACGAGCAGGTTAGTTTTAAGGATTTAGAAGAACCAGCTCCCGAGGTCGTAAAAATTGAACAAGATTCTCTGTCAGAGATAGAAAATCCTAGCCGAGAGATTAAGAGTCTTCGCTCTCAGGTTAGATTGCTAACTGGGATTTTGGTCATGGCGATCGCTTTTTCGGTGATAGCTTCTTTCTCCTAGAGCATTGATCAGCATCAGATTTTCTCCGGACTCAGAAATAGCAACTGAAACTCCTATTCTTTGGTAAGTTTGCGATCTACTGACTCTTTGCTGATGAATTGACGACGCAGTGACTTGGTGCTGTGTCGTGAGTTAATAATGGAATGCGGATCAACGGATGATGCGGATTTTCACGGATAGGAAATTCTCAAGAAACAGATTTTACCCTTCAGGAGTTTGTGATGACAGCTGACTTTTCACGGCATCTCTGAAACCCAGCAAAAACAAGGGTTTCACTTCCAGCCTAATTTGCAATAAGCTTTGGTTATTGCAAATGATTAACGTAAGAATAAGGCTTGAAGGATGTGAGTTTTGCGATCTCTTTTGAGCCAAAAAAGATCCCGTGAAAAGTCAGCTTAGATGAAGCCCTGAATTATGCTCTTGCTGGGGGCTATCGTCTCTATGAAGCCTATATCCGGGTGGGATTGGCGTGGGCGCATCTGGCAGCAGGCGATCAGTCAGCAGCCCAAAAAGAAGCGGAGAAAGCCCAGCGCATGAGTGCGGAGATGGGCTATCACTGGGGTCAGGTGGATGCAGCAGAAGTGCTGGCAGCAATGTAGGTAGGGTGGGTTGGGGGAGAGGGAAACTTCACATCTTGCACCAGTTCGATAATTCGCCCGGGATTGAAATCCCATTCGGATGATTACCCATAATTAGGACTTATGGCGATCGCCGTTTGGGAGCCGACAAAGTCTTTTACTCTAGCCACGCCAGATGGCTAGCTGATTTTTCTCAAAAGTATTTAATTTTATCATAAATTGTTAATTATTGCTGCTATCCTAGATGGATTTTTGTGAAATTGCGCCAAGATAAAAGTAGGCACAATCAGGAGGAGTTCTCGCGGGGCGGCGGAGGTGCGAACAGTAAAAAGTCTTTCAGTTAAACACCCATAATAAAAATCTCTCCCCATCCCCCCATATTCCTATCATTCCCAACTATGGGTAATCAAACCGAGATGATAGTAATTCTGAAGCCCCTTGGGCGAAAAACTAAAGACCATAAAAGGAGGCAATCATGTCAGACGTGCTAAAAGTGATCGAAGTCCTCGCGGAATCTGACAAAAGCTGGGACGATGCAGCTGCCAAAGCCGTAGAGCGTGCAAGCAAGAGCCTGCACGGGATCAAATCCATTTACATTAAAAATCTGGAAGCCAAGGTTGAGGGAAACAAAATCGTAAAGTACCGGATCAACGGTCAGCTCTCGTTCATGCTGGACTAGCAGGATGGTAGCAATCGGGGGAAAGAAATTGCCTGTGAAACAGTCGTACTGTCGGAAGTCATTGACCTAAATAAGTGGCTTGGCGCAGGAATGCCCAATCATGAGATTGGGAAGCCCACACTGTATGCCTAGAACACCGATTCAGTAATCAGGATATCTGCGATCAATGTAGGGGCACGGCATCAACAAACTTTGTTTGCCCAACCAAAAGCCTCAAAACGCCGTGCCCTTCCCCCGTCGAAATTTTATTACTGAATCGATACTCTAGAACGCCGATCCAGTAGGCTTCTGCGCTTTTCAGCTAAGCCAGATTAAACCACCGAAGGTGAGAAGGATGACCAACAATGCTACCCAGATAAATTGATTGTCTTTTGTGTTTACCTGGCTCAAATCAATGGGATCCCCCGGAGAACTTTGACTCTGTTTAGCCAAGCCGCTACCGCGACGATATTTGGGTTCACTGTCTGACAAAGCTCCGAGGTCGGGAATTTCAGTCATCCACTCTCGTGGTCTCTTTAGCTGAGGCGCTTCGATAATATAGAGCAAATGCTTACTTTGTTTGCGGATTTCTGAGTGAGGATGTTTACAAAGCTGTTTGCAAAGAGCGATCGCTTCTGCTTGCATACCAGCTGCTTGATAGGCTGTGACTAGCCAAATATTTGCTTCTCCCCCCAAGCGGGATGGAAGAGCCACCAGTTGACTGGCTTTCTCCAAGTGTTGCACGCTGAGACGGTATTGACCCCGCTCAAGTGCGTATTTTCCCGCCTGATACTCGATTTGGAATTTTTCTTGATTTTCTGAACCCACTTTGCTACTGAGACTAGATATTAGTTCCATTAACCCTCAAAATTATTTGAGGCAACAATCATCGAGCCGATACCATCATCAGTAAAGATTTCCAGCAGCAGGGCATGGGGAATGCGACCATCTATAATGTGAGCACCACGGACACCTTGAGCCAGCGATCGCACACAACAATTCACCTTGGGAATCATTCCACCAGCAACAATCCCCTTGTTAATCAGATCTCTAGCTTTTTGAATATCGAGCTTGGTAAGCAGGGTCGAAGGGTCTTTGTAGTCTTGCAAAATTCCCGGCGTATCGGTGAGCAAAATCATCTTTTCTGCCCCTAAAGCCGCTGCTATTTCACCAGCAACCGTGTCAGCATTGATGTTGTGAGCTTGCCCTTTTTCGTCTGCTGCGACGCTGGAAATAACCGGGACATAACCGCTGTTGACTAGGGACTCCACCAACTTGGCATCAATGTTGCTGACTTCCCCAACAAATCCTACCCCTCCTTTGCCCACGTGACGGGCTTTGATCAAATTCCCATCTTTACCGCAAAGACCGACTGCCAAAGCCCCAGCACGGTTAATTAGGGAAACCAGTTCTTTGTTAACGCGACCGACTAAAACCATCTCCACTACATCCATAGTGGCAGCGTCAGTAACGCGCAAACCATCTTTAAATTGCGGTTCGATGCCCAGCTTATCCAGCCAACTATTGATTTCTGGTCCGCCGCCGTGAACAACCACAGGTCGCACGCCGACGCAAGACAAAAAGACGATGTCGCGGATGACTTTGTCTTTGAGGGCATTATCTTTCATGGCAGCACCGCCATATTTAATCACCACTGTTCGACCTGCAAATTGTTGAATGTAGGGCAGTGCTTCACTCAGCACTCGCACCCGGGTGGCTTCGGCTTTTCTAAAGTATTCCCTCTCGCTGATCATATATTAGTTATCCGTTATCACTTATCACTCATCAGTGTAACGACTCAAACATAAAGCTTCAGCCTTAACAGGCAAATTAAATGCGTAGCAGCTTATTATACGGAATCCGGGTCTAAAACCTCCTTTATCAATTTGTTGTCTTTTTCTTCCCCCGTTCCCCCTATTCCCCCCTTTTGCCTTTTGCCTTTTGCCTTTTGCCTTCGAGCGCAGCGAGTCCCTGCTCCCCCTCTCCCCTGCTCCCCGTTCCCTGATCCGAAGTTCCCATTACTACTTGGGAGGGACAAGCTGGTTTTTCAGGACTGTAGGAATCATTTCAATCACCCGTGAGGAGATTTGTTCAGGGGTCTGACTATCCTCTATGAAAATATGCAGGTCGGCTTGAGCATAAAGAGGTCGTCGATGCTCCAGTAATGATGTTAGCTTCAGGGCTAGGTCTGCTTCTTGTAAGAGTGGTCTGGCCGTATCCTCTGCTAAACGTTTCATTAGTACTTCTACGGGAGCATCCAGCCAGACAATCAAGCCATGATGGAGATAGCTCCAGTTTTTTTGCCGCAAGACTATACCACCACCAGTGGCGATCGCGCTTCTGGTGTAAGCAGATAATTCCTGGAGGACTTTACCTTCTAGCTCTCGAAAGCTCTCTTCACCCTCAGTAGCAAAAATCTCATTAATCGTTTGACCAGCAACTTGCTCAATCAAAACGTCTGTATCAAAAAAACGGTAGCCTAGCTGTTGCGCCAAGAGCTTTCCTACAGTGGTTTTGCCAGCCCCCATCATACCTATACAAAAAATATTAGTGCCTAATAAATCAAAAGTTTGAGCCATTTTTTTCATCATTTACTGAAATTCGCGATTAATAGCTGGGTTGAAGTTATTTTTGCCCTCAAATCCAGTCCTCTTCACTGTCGTCTTCCTCTGTCTTTTTATCAGCGTTCTTTTTATAGGGGGGTCTAATCACGCGATAGTTGGCATCGTAAACTTGCTCAGTTTTGTTCACCGCTGTATCCTTGGGTTCTCGATAGCTGTAGGAGTACACAGAACCAGAGCGAGACGCAGTTTTTGGCTCTTGCTGCACTTCATAGCTTTTAGACTGGTCCTCTTTTAAGGGGCGATCGAAAATTTCCCCAGTAGTGGTAGGCTCAGTAGGAGGTTCTTCGATATTCCAATCTTCTTCGTCTTCCCTGGGTTTCCAATCAGGCTCAGCAGCGGTAGTAGTATTTGAAGTTGGCGATCGCATATAATCTGATCGGCTGGAGCGAGATTGAGAAGTTGCCCTGCGGCGAGAGCTAGGTTGATATGGTTTGGGTTCGGAGGTGTAAAAACCCTCAGGAGTAGCTTGCCTTTGGAGATTATTCAGGAATTGCAACAAAGCGCTAGTCAATGCACCAGCAGCAGTGAAGAGCAAAATCCACAGCGCCAGTGGCAGGTTGAGCGGGATCCTAGTCTTAAAAAAAACTAGGGATACTGGCTCCAGATTTTGAACAACAAAGATAACCACTCCCACCAGCACCAGCACTAGTATCAGCAGCCTAATCCGACTTACAGACATAAGCTATTCTCCTAAGAAACACGAGGGGGAGCAGGGGGAGCAGGGACTCGCTGCGCTCGAAGGCAAAAGGCAAAAGGCAAAAGGCAAAAGGGGGGAATAGGGGGAACGGGGGAAGAAAAAGACAACAAATTGATAAAGGGGGTTTTAGACCCGGATTCAGTATAACCTACCCTACCCAAGGGTTTAATATTTTCTTTATAGAGCAGTCCTAAATGAGCCGATGAAGGCTGGCTTGTTACTTTTGTCCATAACAAAGTCTATGCTAAACATTGTTCAAATTATCGCCACTGAGTTATCTCTCAGTCCTAAAAGTGTAAATAACGCCCTGGAATTGTTGGCTGAGGGAGCGACTATTCCTTTTATTGCTCGTTACCGTAAAGAGCGTACAGGCTCTCTCAACGAAATACAACTCAGAAATTTATTTGAACGCTTTACTTATTTAACTGAATTGTCAAAGCGCAAGCAAGTAATAAAGGAAGCGATCGCCGCTCAAAATAAACTCACTGATGAATTGAAAGCGAAGATTGAATCCTGCTTGCAGAAAAACGAACTAGAAGACCTATACTTACCCTATAAACCCAAACGGCGCACAAGGGCTACCATTGCTAGGGAAAACGGCTTAGAACCCCTTGCAGAGTTTATCAAATCCCTGAACTTTCCTAATATAACCCCTGTGTCCTTAGAAAAGGAAGCGGCAAAATATATTTCTGAGGAAAAGGCCGTTAAGACTGTAGAAGATGCCCTCAAAGGCGCTGCCGATATCCTCGCAGAAGAAGTATCAGAAAAAGCCGAGTTGCGTGCTTACCTGCGAGACTACCTCGTGAAAGAAGGTATCTTTGTTTCCCGGATTAAAGAAGATTATCCCGAAGGTAGCACTAAATTTGAGATGTATCGAGACTTCCAGGTTGGGGTGAGAAAGATTGCTCCCCATAACATTTTAGCAATCTTCCGGGGTGAGGCAGAAGGAATATTATCCTTAGATATATCCTTTGATGAGTCAGTGGTTATGTCTTATCTGGAGTCAGAGGAAATACACACCAAAGTTCCAGCAGTGCGAGATTTTTACCGAAGAATGCTAAGGGATGGATTTAACCGTTTGATGAAACCATCTTTAATCAGAGAAGTGCGTGGCGATCGCAAAACCTGGGCGGATATTGAATCAATTAAAACCTTTGAAGCTAATCTCCGGGAGTTGTTACTATCTCCTCCTGCGGGAATGAAGCCGACACTGGCAATTGATCCGGGATTTCGCACTGGCTGTAAGGTGGCTATTCTTTCGGAGACAGGGAAGTTTCTCGAATATCAGGCTATTTTCCCCCATTTTGCTCCTGGGAAACAGTCTGAAGCTGCTAGTACCATCAAGAATTTGATTGAGAAGTACAAAATTGAGCTAATCGCCATTGGTAATGGTACAGCCTCCCGTGAAACAGATAAGTTTATCGCTGAAGTTTTAGAAACTTTGGAACCCAAGCCAATTAAAGTAATGGTTAATGAGTCCGGTGCATCTATTTATTCTGCTAGCCCTGTAGCCCTTTCTGAGTTTCCCGAATTAGATGTTACGGTACGGGGGGCGATTAGTATCGGAAGGCGCTTACAAGATCCCTTGGCGGAGTTGGTTAAGATTGATCCCAAGTCTATTGGCGTGGGACAGTATCAGCATGATGTGGATCAGAAATTGCTGAAGAAGAAGTTAGATGAGACGGTGGAAAGTTGCGTCAACTATGTGGGTGTAGATTTGAATACCGCTTCAAAAGAACTGTTGACCTTTGTTTCTGGGATTACCCCGACTATTGCTAACAATATCGTTACTTATCGCAATCAGCAGGGTGCATTTAGAAATCGGCGGGAACTGCTAAAGGTGCCAAAATTGGGACCCAAAGCTTTTGAGTTAGCCGCTGGTTTTCTGCGAATTCGCGATGGCGATAATCCCCTGGATAATACGGCGGTGCATCCAGAGAGTTATGGGGTTGTGGAGGCGATCGCTTCTTCTCTCCAAATAGCATTACCTCGGATTACCCAGGTAAGTTCCCGGCTCAAATCCCTCGATCTCAATCAATATGTTACTGATACCATTGGTTTGCCTACTCTACGGGATGTAGTTAGTGAGTTAGAAAAGCCAGGAAGAGATCCGCGGGCTGAGTTTAAGTATGCCAGCTTTAAAGAGGATGTGAAGGAAATCACCGATTTGAAGGAGGGAATGGAGTTGGAAGGGATTGTTACCAATGTAGTCAATTTTGGTGCTTTCGTGGATATTGGTGTGCATCAGGATGGTTTGGTACATATCTCCCAATTGGCTGACAGATTTGTTGAAGACCCCAAGGAAATTGTTAAAGTGGGACAGGTGGTGAAGGTGCAGGTGTTGGAAGTGAATGAGAAACTAAAGCGCATTAGTTTATCTATGAGAGCAGCGGGTAAGTAATGCAAAGAAAATATTAAACCCTTGCGTAGGGTGGGTTAGGCGGCGATAACTTCATCTTACTAGCCTGCTAACTAACTATCCGCCGTAACCCACCAAAACTAAGCACTCTAGCTGTGTTAAGATTTATTTGATAAATCCCCTCTAACTTATCACCCACGTCAGGTTCAGAAGATAAGAAGTATTCCTCCTAAAGATAAGGAACATTTTCCGAAAATAAAAAACATATATCAGAAGATAAGGGAAATATATTGGAAGATAAATTATTTTCTTAAAACCCTAAACTTAGGTTTTCAAATATAGGTTGATTTGCTATAATTAAAATGTAAATTGAAGAGTAGCTGTCTAGAGAAAATGAGTGTTTCAAGTTATCCCCGCCCAACCCATCTTACACAAGGGTTTAATGTTTTCTTTATATAGCAGTCTTAAATGAGTTGTGACAAATCAAACCATAATTGGTTTTTGGGTAAGTGAAGTGTATGGGCGGATAGAACACGGATGACGCAGATGACGCGGATTATCACGGATTTTGCTCGCCAACACTTGGCGAGGTATTGATTACATTTTACCTCTTTTTTGTCAATCCTTATTTCTTGACCGATACTCTAGTTAAATTTAGTGAAGGAGGGAACCGATGACTGTTTCCCAGTTGATTACTGTTTCCCATTTCCAGTGGCTCCAAGTAATTGTGCTTTTTCTATTCCTGCCGCTCACCGCGCTGACCTACTATTTCTTCCGACGACATCGCAGAAAGCTCGAAGTCAAGCGCATCTGTGAGATTCTGAAAATCGATCCCGCTTATGAGCAGGTCTATAATTATGAGAAACCCAGTTACCACTTTATTTGGGCAGTTGCTTATGCTTCAGTTGTGTCGTTAATAGGTCTGACGGTACTGTTCCTAGGCTCCAAGATTGGATTCGCCGAATTCCCTAGCGTGGCATTTGGCGAAAACATACACTTCCCCCAACAAGGATCTAGGCTCGTATTCGGGATGGCGTTTCTCGGCGCCTATTTGTGGGGACTCCAGTATGTCTTTCGACGATATTCATTAAACGATCTGGTCCCCGGCGTCTATTACAGCCTTAGCCTAAAGATGATCCTTTCCGCCCTAATCGCCCTGGTGAGCTACAATGCCTTCTTAGCTTTGGCCGGCGGTGAGGATTCTGGAGACGGAATTACATCGAATATCTGGCCAATCCTGGGCTTCCTGATGGGCATGTTTCCACAACGAGGCTTGCGTTGGCTCATGGAGCGGCTCCCCTTTTTTTCTCCAGAGGAAGAGCCTTCTGTGCAGAGAACACCTCTTAAAATGATCGAAGGCATAGAAAGCCACGACAGATTGCGCCTGGAGGAAGAGGGTATCGACACCTGTTATGATCTTGCCACCGCTGATTTCGTTCCGCTCATTCTCAATACGCCTTACAGTGGACGGCAGTTGATTGATTGGATTCTGCAAGCGAAGTTGTGTGTTTATTTCGGCGAAGCGGTGAAGGATCTCCGGCAGCAAGGCATCAGGACCATCATCAGCCTAGAGAGTTTGACTGAGGATGACATTGAGGCATTGGCTCGAGAGAGTACTTTAAACAAATCTGCTCTGGAACGAGCGCAGAAGTCGATCAAGAACGATCCAGAAATCAAGCGCTTGTGCAAGGTAGGACTGTTACTGGGCGAGTTCTCGGATATCGGTGCTTTCTCTAGCTCAAATGCCCACTCTCTAAACTCTCCCCGTCCCCCCGTCTCCCCGTCTCCCCATCAGTCTTAACCGAAAATATTTATGTCCTACTACTTAGAAGGGGTTATTGCTTGATGGCATTCTGCACTTCATTAATATGACTGAGGGTAGCGGCTTCTCCAGCCTGATCTTCGACTTCCTGGAAAATAGGTAAAGCTTGATTGAAGTAATCCAAGGCCTTTTGGAATTCCCCCATATCTTGATAGACTATACCAATATGATTCAGAGTGATGGCTTCTCCTGGGCGATCGCCTACCTCCTTGCGGATAGGTAAAGCTTGATTGAAGTAATCTAAAGCCTTCTGTAATTCCCTCATGTCTTGATAGACTGTACCAATATGATTCAGAGTGACGGCTTCTAGTAAGGGGTACTTGACTTCCTGAAAAATGGGTAAAGCTTGGTTGAAGTAATCTAAAGCCTTCTGTAATTCCTTCATGTCTTGGTAGACTGTACCAATATGATTCAGAGTGATGGCTTCTAGTGAGGGTTCCTTGACTTCCTGAAAAATGGGTAAAGCTTGGTTGAAGTAATCCAAAGCCTTCTGGGATTCTCCCATGTCTTGGTAGACTGTCCCAAGGTGATTGAGGGCGATCGCTTCTAATAAGGGTTTTTCTAGTTCTCTAAAAATGGATAAAGTTTGATTAAAGGAATCCAAAGCCTTCTGAAATTCCCCTAGCTTTTGGTAAATTCCCCCAATCTGATTAAGGGTGCCTGCTTCTAATAAGGGCTTTCCTAGTTTTCTGAAAATAGGTAAAGCTTGATTGAAGTAATCTAAAGCCTTCTGGAATTCTTCAATAACTTTATAAGCTAGACCAATATGATTTAAGGTGGTTGCTTCTAATAAATATTCTTCTACTTCTGTAACACTAGGTTGGTTGAAGTCATTTACTTCTTGTTGTGCAATGGTATAGTCATGCTGAAAGTGGTTGATTGTCTGTAAAGCTTGCCTTTGGTGCTTCTTTGGCTTTGTCTGGAGTAGAACTTGCTGTATTTTTTCCTGGAAACTGGGCGTTTGCTCCCAACTATCTTGAGTTATCAAAGGCTCATTTACAGAAAAATAAACAAGACCAAAAGCCTTCAGAAAAAGATAAATCATCTCTAAATTAATTTAACTACTTCCATTTGACAAAACAAGCAAAATATGTGTCTGTAGGGGCGTACGCGAAGCGTTCTCAAAGAGTAGCATTAGGGGACTATTTTATGGCGATCGCCCAATATTTTTTTTCATACTGAATCCGGATCTAAAACCCCCTTGATCAATTTTCTGTATTTTTCTTCTCCTGCTTCCTGTTTCCCTTTCCCCGTTCCCTGTTCCCTGTTCCCTGTTCCCTATCGATTAATGAACCGACGCTCTAGAACGCCGATTGAGTAATATTATATCAGCAGTTATCTAATGAGCGGGCGCAAGCCTTGCGCCCCTACAGCAGGATAATTCCCCAAATGTAGGGGCGCAAGGCTTGCCACTGGTGTCAACTTAAGCAG
>JBFRWF010000077.1:0-4436 GCA_051439465.1 Xenococcaceae cyanobacterium
CAGTAATCGGTTTTTCCCGTTGCAGGGCGAAGCATTTGGACAGCAAGACCTGGGTCTCAGCGTTGAGTTATCCCCCAAATGCTTCGCCCCTACACAAAATTCGGATTACTGAATCGGTGTTCTAGAAACTGAATGATTTCCATCGGATGGTCATAGCGATACTCGCTTCGCTGCGTCCGCATCGCTAACGCAGTCGTGGGGTTCCCATCGTGTGGGGTAGTGATAAGGGTCTAAACTCCAAAGGATAGAAAAAGAAAAGGAAATGTCATATTTAAGCAGTTTAATCGATCAAGAGTGGGAAATTATTGAACCTAATGACACAATTTGTGTTACTTTTGTGACTCTAGGTAAAGAAACCGAACCACTATCTACGACGCTAAGTTTTGCCTAAAGATCGCGCCCTATGCAATTTTCTACCAGAGAATGAGCTAAGGGTTCCCCTGCTGCTGGAACTGCGCTCTCCATTTCAGAAAGGAGTTGTGCTCATCAATAACAGATTGAGGCACAGGTCGCTTCTCCAACTCCAATAGTGCCCGTTCATCAAAGTCTTTTTCCAGATACTGCATCAACTCCTGACGGCTCATTGTCTGGAAATTCGGTTCTGCTTGCATTTTATCTTCTCCTAAACTGGTTGAGTGCTCCCATCTGGCATGACGTACCAACCCCTGTGGTCTTCTGAATTGTTAGGGTCAACAGTCTGGATGTAGATGTGCCGATTCATCTGGACATAATTGATGATAGTAATAGGCAGACCCAGACGCATCGTTATCCACTGATCCAACAGGTAGAGACCTTCAAGCTGTCTTCTTGGTACTCTTGATATGTCCACTCTTTATCTATTCTCCTCTTCTGAGGTAGTCTGTGTCTGAGGCTTTGAGTAATCTCCGCTGAGTTAAGAGAACTAGGATATTTTATCCCCTGAGGCATCCCAGATGAAATGAACTGCTGTTCGATTATAACAAGTCCGAACGATTTCCTCAAATAAGGAGTCAAATTTATTGACATTAGTCTTTGAAGAGGCGATAAAATATCGGAGCATTTTCCTGACAATTATATCCCAAGTTATTGCCCATAACAATAGTTGAGCTTTAATCAAGATAAAATTTATATATTAATAGCCCATTTAAAATTATCTTCTACGTAAAATATGCTAAAATATTAGAAGAAAAAATCAGAAAATTAACCTTAATGATTAAAGCACAGAGAAAATAATCTCAGCAACCGTGTTGATTAGATAGAAGTTAAAATAAATCTCTGTTTTCAACCAGACTTGAGCTAGTAATAAAAACATGGCATTTGATTCAAACGACAATTCTCCCCTTGGTATTACTTCCCAACATCCCTCAGCCGAAACATCAGCATATCTGGCGCTGCTAGAACAGCAATTACAGCAACTCCGTAATAGTTTACGCCCAGGACAACAAAGCTTGGCAGACTGGCAACGGGGACAGATGGCAATTTCCGCTGTCCCCGGTGCTGGCAAATCTCACAGCCTTTCCGTAGCAGCAGCTTTAGCAGTTGCCCGCTATCAACTCCATGCCAGACGACAACTGCTGATTGTCACCTATACCCGTTCTGCTGCTGCCAGTATCAAAACAAAAATTCGCGATCGCCTCAAACCTCTCTTACTCCCTCAAGGAGGCTTTATCGTTCAAACCCTTCACGGTTTAGCCCTCAATATTGCTAATCGCCATCCAGACTCATCGGGACTGAATCTAAACGCAGCTACAGTGATTATACCCAGTCCCAGTCATCGCATCATCAGAGCTTGTGTCGAGCAGTGGATTGCTGCTACCCCTGGCAGATATCAAGTATTACTAGAGGGAGTCCAGTTTGATGGGGAAGAAACCGAGGGGTTGCGTCGTCAGTCAGTGTTGCGCACTGAAGTATTGCCCAGTCTGGCATATACGGTAATTCGGGAAGCAAAAAGTTCTGGTCTTTTACCAGAAGCTTTATGGAAACTAACTCCGATGACAACCGATGAATATCAAATTTTAGCTGTAGCCGCTGGGTTGTATGAGCAATATCAAAAATTAATGCGATCGCGGGACTTAATTGACTACGACGACATGATTCTCGCCGCCTTGCGGGTACTAGATAACGTAAAGATCCGCCAGATGTGGCAAAACCAAGTCTTTGCCGTCTTTGAAGATGAAGCTCAAGATTCCAGTCCCTTACAAGAAAAACTGATTTCCCTCCTCGCTGTCGATCCGACAAATCCCGATGCACCTCCGAATTTAGTGCGAGTAGGCGACCCCAACCAGGCAATTAACTCCTCTTTCACCCCCGCTGATCCCATTTATTTCAACTGGTTCTGTGAAACCTGCAAAGCTCAGAAGAACCTAGAAACAATGGATCGAGCAGGTCGCAGTAGCCAGATTATCATCGATGGGGCTAATTTTGTTCTGAGGTGGGTGAATCAGTATTGGGGACTGGGAATGAAGTCTGAAAGGGGGTTATCTGTGGGAAACAAACATTCTGGGATTTGGGAACCAACCGATAAATCTATTTCAGACTTCATAAATTCAGAATTCCCTTTTCGCCTTCAAGACATTCGTCCTGTTGACCCCGAGGATCCGCAACCAGAAGCTAACCCAGAACCAGTCGGTCGAGGCTTAGAAATCTATACCCCCAAAGACATTTACCATACCGTTGAGTTAATCGGAAAGCGGGTTATTGAATTACTAACCGAATATCCAAAGAGAAATACAGCGGTTTTGGTGCGGGAGAATCGGCAAGGTCGCTTTCTTGCTGAGAAACTGGCTTATTTAAACCGCGAACATCAAATCAAAGTTTACGAAGTCGGCGAAGTTGATCGTCACTCCCACATTCCCGAAGAAATCCTCAAACTACTGCAATTCATTGACCGACCCCATTCCCCTGATAACCTAAAAGCAGCACTAGAAGTCCTAGAAGAGCGCGATTTAATTTCCGCCCAAGACCTCAACGCCTTAGTTACCTTCCCAGAGCAATTCCTTTATCCTGGTCCTCTTGAGCCTTCCCAGAAACCCAAAGTAGAGCAAGCTCGTCGCTACTGTTGCAACCTGCTCCGGGCAAGGCTAGAATTACCGCACTATCAGCTCATTTCCTTCCTGGGGATGACTTTAAAATACACAGGTTCAGAACTAGCCACGGTGCAAAAATTAGCGGAACGGGTGAATCAACAAATCGTTGGTAATAGTTCCCTCAAAACTACCCTAGCAGCCTTAAACGAAATTGTAAGTTCCGAACGGTTTGAAGGGGTAGAAGAAGACACAGATGACCAATATACCCGCGAAGGTCAACTAACAATTATTACCATGCACAAAGCCAAAGGACTGGACTGGGATTATGTTTTTATCCCCTTTTTGCACGAAGACATCCTTCCTGGTAAACCTTGGGTGCCTACTGCGGCTAAATTTTTAGGCGATTTTACCCTATCAGAAGTAGCTCGCGCCCAAATTCGCGCTGCCGTCCACAGTCAATATCGAGATGGGACAACCTTACCCCTAATTCCCCAGCCAGCAGAAGCTTGGGAAGAAGCAGGACAGCTTAAAAAAGCAGAGGAGTTTCGCCTGCTTTATGTGGCAATGACTAGGGCAAAGCGCTTGCTGTGGATGGCTGCTGCTGAGAAAGGCCCTTTTCGCTGGAATATTTTTAGGGGCGATCGAGTAGACAATTTACAGCAGAAAAAGCCTTGCCCGATTTTGCCAGCCTTAAAACATCGGTTTCCTCAGTCGGTGATTAGGGATTAGTTTATTTAATGAACTCGGGTTTTACAAAAGAAAATGGAGGGAATAGGGGAGAGCATTAAATTAACCCCACCTACTACAGCCAAGTTACAGTCTTTGGCTCGCAAACTCTGACAAGCTTGATGTAAAGCAACTAAAGATGAAGAACAAGCAGTATCCAGTTGAAAAGCGGGTCCGTTGAAGCCTAAAATATAAGAAATACGAACAGCCCAGTCAAGGTTAAGTTAATAAAAGCTGAAAGTCAAGCTCAGTCGGGTTTAACAACCAATAGAAATTTAAAAGTTGGTAACTGCTCAATAACCACTGGTGGCGATCGGGAAAGAAGGCGATCGAGAAGTAAGGCGATCGAGAAGTAAGGCGATCGAGAAGTAAGGTGATCGAGAAGTAAGGCGATCGAGAAGTAAGGCGATCGAGAAGTAAGGCGATCGGGAAAGAAGGCGATCGAGAAGTAAGGCGATCGAGAAGTAAGGCGATCGAGAAGTAAGGCGATCACCTCTGTGTCCGGTTCCCATCAAGGTAATAGGAGAGAGGAAGCCCAAGGAAGGAATGCCACGAAGATAAGCCGAATGGTAGAGATGGTGAGGAGTGGGAGAGTGGGGGAGTGGGAGAGGGGGAGAGAGGGAGAGAAATATTTCCAATGAGTCGTAAGCCAATTAAAACTCACCAAGACAGCGATAAATCTTTCACCCCCTCACCCGGTCACCC
>JBFRWF010000078.1:0-12054 GCA_051439465.1 Xenococcaceae cyanobacterium
ATGAAAAACTTTCTTGTCAATTATTTCTGTTCTCAGCTCTTTCTGAAAATACTATGCTCAGATGTTTTGCTCGAATTTCGCCGACATAAAAATAGCATGATTTTCCGAAGGAAAATCAACACCCTAGAGACGGGGAGACGGGGAGAGAGAAATCCATTGATTTTTCGTTAATACATATATTAGGTATTTTGTCAAATTTTATTACTGAATCGGCGCTCTAGGCATCGTGGGTAGGGGTCCTAATCCAGATCCCGATCCGCCCCCAGACAGACACAAATGAATCCAAATCGTTCCCAAAGTAACCCAGGACGCGAAATTTTTCCCATATTGAAAAACCCTCCATTTTTTGAGGAGATAACAACCATGTTCAATCAAGATTACAACCAAGAATTAACCTCCCTCGATCTAGAAGTCTTAGCGGGAGGCGTTGCCATTGATCATACTTTAACTGAAGGTTCAGAAGCAGAAATGGAAACCAACCAACTGGAAAAGTTATCCCAAAAACCCTTAGAATCTGTTTCAGCTGGACACCCTGAAGTTTATTCTCAAAGCTTTATTATGTAAGGAAACTGAGCCAGCAAGAATCACAATTCCCCATCAAATTGACACCAATGGGGACTTTTATTTTGAATTTTACCTGAAATTAGGAGACATTTTCATGCTAACTCAGAAAGGGGAAAAAATTACTCGCTCTGACATTATAGATATCTTAGATGCATCTGGTTCATCCCGCCTGAAAAAGGCTTATTTAGAGTATTTCGGACTCAAAGAAAAAAGCGAGCGCCAGCCCTTTCAAAATCCCTATATTTGTATTCCAGAACTTTCTACAACCCCTTGGCAAGAGCCAAAACAATTTGATTGGGTCGAGCAATTTGAGCAAGCCTATTCTCTGATTTTAGAGGAACTTTTACATCTGCGGGGGCAAGGAAATTTTCAACTGGGGGACAATCCGAATCAATCTTTTTACCAAGGAAATTGGAATAATTATATCTTTAGACAGGGTAGCCTTATTCATCAGGAAAACTGTCAACGCTGTCCCAAAACAGCCTCATTAATCGAGTCAATTCCAACCCTAGAAAGATTTGCTTTTTTTGCTGCTCTCACTCCTGGCAGTCATATTTCTCCTCATTATGGCATCATGAATGAGCATCTTGTCTGTCAGTTTGGCTTGACAGGATTAAAAGGAGCAGAAATTCGCGTCGCCGATGAAGTTCGCCAGTGGGAATCAGGTAAATTTTTAATGTACGATGGCAGTTTTGAGCATGAAGTTTGGAATGGTGGCACTCAAACTCGTATCGTCTTGGTTATTTTTATCTGGCACCCTGGTTTAACAGCCAAAGAAATTGAGACAATTCAAACTATTCGTAACTTCATCAGGAATCAATACCAGAATATCGAAAAAACTCAGCAATATTTGCAAGCTATCCGCCACAACAAATTCGTTATTGGTAACGATAACTGGTGGGTTTAAATGCTGTTGATTTTTCTCGGAATTTTCATGAAAATCATCGAGTTCATCCAATATTTCCCCCTGGTTCACTGACAAAACTCAACAAGCATAATCAAACGACCTTACCGTGAACTCCAGCCGATACCTCTTGTGCTCGTCGTCCGGAGTCCGAGTCTCCCTGTCTAAGCGTGTTACTCTGTTGTGAACCATGCCCTCATTTATACCAGGCTAATATCAGTGCAAACTCTACGCTCACTCTACGCTCTGCTCCCCAATCCAAACCAGTATAAATGCCTTCAGTGTTGGGGAGGGGAAGAAACATTTAATCAGATAAAACAATGGTGGGAAAACCAAGGCGGATTACCCAAAGATATTGCCAGTTCATCAGATCGGGTTAACTTAGAATATGAAAATCTTTCGTCTCAGGACGCGATTAAAATCAAGCATCCCATTAGTGGTCAGCAGCAGCAAATCGAAATCGCCTCAAATACCAAAAAGATCGTCATTCCTCCAGGTATTCAAAATGAAACTGATGCTAAAAAGGTTTTTTGGTGGTTTTGGCGCTTTTTCCCGGAACTGAGTGTTCAGCAGGCTTCTCAAGCCTTGCTCGAACCAGCTCATCACATTTTGCCCGACTGCCCGATTTACAGTTATCGCAGCACGGTATCGGCTTTAGTGGGAACAATGTATCCTGACGTTGAGGCTGAACAGAAGAAGCATCCTTACCTATTATTGTTTACCTTCTCTCCCGTTCAAGAATTTATCAAAGCCTCGCGCAAGTTCCTTGATTTTTGGGCGGGTTCCTACTTGCTGCACTACCTGAGTGCTAAACTCTGCTGGTTTATTGCGAATCTTCAGGGACCGGATACAATCATTACTCCCTCGCTGTGGGGGCAGGAAATTATCGATGCGCTCTTGCTCAAAGAGTATGATAACTTTGACGAATATTTCCAAGAAATCAGTCGAGATGCAAACTATCCAGATGGTTTGACTCCAGTCACTCGCTTTGACAAGAAGGTCAGTACCTCATTAGTAACGGCTGGGTTTCCCAATATTATTACTGTCTTGACATCGGGCAAGGAGGCTGCCGAAAAGTTGGGAGAAGACTTGAGCCAAAAGTTACGTCAAGAGTGGCACTCAATTGCTTTAAAGGTGCGAGAGGATATTAAAAACAGGTTCCTCCACCAAGATTTTGATAAACTTTGGCAGGGGATCTCCCCAAAGAATGAGTTTTCTCCGGCCAGTCGAGAGGAACTTAAGACTTGGCAAGGGCAGCATGGGGTTTGGGAGTGGAATAAGCTCTGGGCTGCTCAAATCGAGCATAGTTGGGAACCTTATTGGGTTGCTGTCCCTTTGGGCAATCCCGATGATGAACTCAAGATTAAAGAAGATTCAGACTACAACTTCAATGGTGACTGGATGGCAGCTCAGGAAACCGTCGCTCAGACTCGCGCCAAGACTCCGCCGCCGACAGAAGCTGAGAAAACTATCTACAAAACTCTCAACGTGGGGACGTGGTGGGGTTCAATTCAAGCTCGTTTAGGTCAAGCCGTCCAAGCTCTAAAAAATACCCGCATCTGGCAAATTCCTGCTGCACCAGGCAGTCGTTCAACTATTTCCGGTCAATTCAGTGCCGTCCATCCCCGCCTGCACTATACCGGACAATTTCGGGAAGGGGCAGGCATCCCCGCCGAGTCGATGCGCCTGTTTTGGCGGGCAATGGCTGAGGTGTATCCAGGACTATTTAACGGTTCGGAGCAACTCAATGCTATTGAGCTGACTAAACGTATGGCTTGGGCTTACGGGGGTGTAGCCCAATCTCTGACAGGAGATAAAGAGGGAGCAGCATCCTCGGGCGATCAACTTGAGGCGACGACAACCCTCTCTCAAGAAGTTGTGGAGGAACTGGCTCTTCCCTCAGACTCCATTACCGATATTGATTACAATCAACTGATTCGTTTCCCCAACCTCAGCTCGATTGCGGCGGCTCGCTTTGCCCACGACGATTGGCTCAATGGAAAAGGTAAAATCCGTCAATACTGGCATAATTTAGCTAAATATGTCAGGAAAAAGCTAGGAGAGAAAGAACGCTGTCGCTTTGCCTCCCGCACCCGCGCTCGACCTTTTCATCTCCGGAAAACAGATCTTCAAATTAATCCCAATGGAGAAGGCAGGCGCAACTATAATGGCGTGATGTTCTCCAGTAAGTGGCTGGCTGATGACATGGGGCTAGAGCGGACTGAGACTAATACCTTACGAAGTCTTGTCGAAGAGGCGCATAAAGACTGTGATTTTGGTGAAGGTTCTCCCGCTGATTGGTGGGTTATCGTCCTCGGTGATGGCGATGGCATGGGGCAGTATGTATCAGGGAAAAAACTCCATCCCTATGAGAAATACCTAATTGAGACAGATCCCAACCAGTTTATTACAGGCGATCGCTATCCCCAACTGAGTCAGGAAGAGTATGAAGCGAAAAAAAGAGAGTTTATCGAGCAATTCCAAGGTAGAGAGGAGATTGGGAGAGAGGGAGAGGGGGAGATTGGGAGAGAGGGAGAGGGATGTTCTACAGAAGAAACGCGTCCTCTGCTAAAAACTCGAAAACGGATGGGACCTGCTACCCATGTCGGACTCAACCGCGCCCTGCTGGACTTTTCTAACCGCATCGTGCCATACCTGACTGAACGCCGCTTCTGTGGTCGAGTGATTTATAGTGGTGGGGACGACGTGATGGCAGTGCTGCCGTTAGAAGACTTACCTGAATACTTGCTGTCTCTCCGTGCTGCTTGGTGCGGTAAAGCAGATCCCTATCTTCAAGACTCCGATGTTCCCGATGTTAGGTTTAAGGCTCAAGAAGGCTACTGGCAACCTCAAGGAGATAACTTATATGGTTTGCCCAATCGACCCCTATTTACCATGGGAGAAGGGGCAACCATGAGCTTGGGAATCGTTATTGCTTATAAAAGCGTTCCCCTACCAACAGTGTTAAACGCTCTTTGGGAAGCCGAAGCAGAGCGAGCCAAGAAAATGCAGGGGGTGTGGGCAAAAAAAGATTGTCACTGTCAGCGTCAACCAGAGATTCCCCCCAAAGATGGCTTGTGCTTCCGCGTCCTTTATGGTTCTGGCAACTGTTTGGAAGCCTTGATGAAAGGGCATTTACTGCACCAGTGGTGGCAGTTTGTCAACACCTCCCAACGTGCTGAACTCAGTCCCTTGTTATACCGCTTGGCAGAGGAATTGCCCCGCCATGCAGCCATTACCCAAGACGATCAACTGGTAGCCAAAGCTGCTGAGGCGATCGCAAATCGTCGGGATAACCAGAAGAAAATCAATACCCTACCTCACCTGATTGAATGGCTCAAACAGTGGGAAGCTTGGGCTTCTCAGGTGGAGACAGCTTGGCAAAAACAGCAACAGAAAAATCCCGGTAGTGGTAAACAAGTAGTGATTTTTGCCCTATCTCTCCTCATACAGAGCGGGTTATACCAACTCGCATCACTACTTCTACAGGACTACCAAAATCCCCAGGAACCTCGACCCTTGGGCATTACCCTGGAAGAATTAGCCAAACTGCTGCGATTTACTGCCTTTTGGCTAGATAAGATGGAGCAACGTGCCGCCTGGCTAGAATCTCCTAATCAAGAAAAGGAGGTTTAATGATGGATTGGTACGGAATTTCCCCCCTCGATGTCCTGCTATTTCGGGAAGCTAAACCCTTCAGTCCCGGCGAAGGAGCCTGGGCAGAGAGTCAATTTCCTCCCCTTCCTAGCACCGTGTTCCAGGCATTGCGCTCGGCACGCGATCGCTACGGGGATAGCAAAGCTGACAAGCGACGAGACCTGGAATTTATCGGACCGTTTCTGTTGGATGATTCCCAGACGCTTTGGTTGCCTACACCCAAGGATTTAGTGGGAGTCAAGAGGATTAGAGACAGGGAAGAGGATAAGGACTCCCATGGCTGGGAAAGACTCGAACGCCTCGTCAGTAAGGCTGAGGTAGCAGGGTGGGAGTTTGTTTGCCATCCCCCAGGCTATCTGTCACCAATGGTGCCGCCAGCACTTAACCAGGAGTATGTTTGCGATTCGCCACTCTCTTGGATAAGAGCAGAAGCGCTGCTGCGTTATCTCAACGGTGAAAATCAATTTCAGCAGAACGACTTCACCGACAATCCTTGGGATGCTCAAGTGCTGCCCCACATCCACATGGAAGAGGGACAGCGGCAGGTTCGGGAAGCGGAGGGTTACTTTACCGAAGTGGCCGTGCGCTTGCGCTCTGGTTGGCAATTTGTAGTGGGGGTGGTGGCTGAACCTTCTCTACCAGAGTCTTTCATCATGCGTCTGGGAGGTGAGGGACATCGGGCGATCGCGTCTCGGCTGGTTAATGAACCAGTCTTGTCTCACCTTAATGCGTTGGTGGCTCATCCCATCCCCGAACGGGAAATGGCAGGAACCTTCGCCTACTTGCTGACACCGGGACTTGCACGGGTTGGCGACAGTGCTATTTATGGGGCGTATCCCAGTGGGTGGCAAGCTCATCTCCAGGGATGCGTGAGCGATCGCCAACTGTTATGGGGAGGCGTTTCTACTGTCTATCGGAGGTTGAATGCTCAAAAAGAATTTGCCCTTCTACCGCAACGGGCATTTGTTCCGGCGGGGACTGTATATTTATTCAACACCTTACCCCCATCGCCAACTCATCTCCTACCGCCCCGGGATGCTTCTCAGGTGTGGCGGGAAACTTTTTATAAACTTAACTACGGCAAACTATTATGGGGACAACGGCAATGAATAGTCACCTCGTTTACCTATATCTCCTTTCTCCTCTACATACGGGAGGGACGAGTCAAGAAGGCAATATTGTTGGTATTGCCCGTGAAGTCCATACGAATTTTCCTTACTTGCCATCAAGTAGCATTCGAGGGCGCTTGCGTGCCGATGTTGATTTTGTCCCTGACAGTAATACGAAGATGTCAGCAGATGATATCAAAATTGAAGCGAGAATTCGCCGAGTGCAACTGTTCGGTCCCGATTTAAAAGATATTCAAAGTAAAGAATTTGTCGAGTATTATGAAGTGGTAACGGGAAGAAAACTTTCTCAACTTGAACAAGGAAGCATTTGGATAGGTGATGCCTCTCTTTTGTGGATGCCAATTTCTTCAATCAGTCACGGAGTCATTTGGATTAGTTGTCCACTCTTGCTTAAACGCTGGATGCGCCTGAAGTGGAGGAAACAACTCGATGTCAAAGAATACAGCAGCAACCTGCCTAAAAAGGGAACAATTTATCTCAAGGATATGAGGATTACCGGTAAAAAATTAGAAAACTTTCCTGATAACAAAACTTGGCAAGATTTTGTGCCCAACGTGCAACAGACTAGCATCGAAAATGTCTTAGTTGTCCCTAACCGCTATTGTGAAACCCTAATTGAAATGAGTTTGTGGCGGCAAGTTAAAGTGAAGCTGAGCGAGCATAAAGTGGTCACTGATGGCAGTTTTCGCTATGAAGAAGCTATTCCCCCAGATGCGCTCATGTATTTTCCTTGGGGAGTTACAAATCAAGTTCGAGGTGATGCCAATAATTACTCTACGGATTTCAAGAAATTATTGAGCGATCGCTCAGTACTTCAACTCGGCGGCGAGGAAAGTTTAGGGCGTGGTTTCGTTCAGCACTGGATGGACGAAGCAGTACAACAGCAGGAGGAGGTCCAAGCATGAGTGAAATTTTAGGCGATCCGCGTTCGATTACCATTCCCGTTTACCAAGCATTACAGAAGCTTCGCCAGTCTTACAACGAGGCAAAAAAGAACAAAGAAATTGGTGAAGATGACTATAACAAACGGCTAAGAGAGCAAAAAACTCAAGCTCAAGAACTTTATACCTATCTCGCTACTTGGGGCTTAATGCGCCTGCGAGCTGAAGAGATGTCTCGCAATGCTTGGGAGCGTTCTCCTGAAGAAATTCCCCTTGCTGAGAGAGCGAAAAAGAATCAGGAAGGCAAACGAGAAATGCTCGAATGCTTTTTTAAAACCCTAGAGGAAGTTTCTACAGAAAGGAATATCGCTAGTTTTGATGGAGTTAAAACCCTCAGTGCAATGAATTATGATAATTATATCGGACTGACTGGAATTGCTTTAGCCGTTGCACGGGAATTTAGCTTTTGGGCAGATGCTATTTATACTGATATTCAAGGGGGTGATGCTGAATGAAGGGAAGTTACAACAATAATTCACCGCCGATTTGGTTGGGGGATGAAAAAGAACTGAATAAAGCTCACCTAAAGGCTAGTTTTATCGAATACCTGCGCTGGATGCGCGTTCCTGAACGTGAAATTGATAGTAATGATAGAATTCAACGGCAAATTAGCGATGAAAACAAAACCATTAACAACGGCACGAAAGCTCAGGTTTTGCAAAAAGCCGTTGATAAGGCTATTAACTATCGCCAGTATTTTCAGCAATGGAATAGAAATATAAGGCTAATTGCCGGCGAGGAAAATACATTTACAGTTGGTTGTGCGTGGCGGGTACGGGTGGGAGGGATGCGCGGACCAGAAGATATGCTGCTCCCTGCCTTTGATGCCAGAGGAATGCCTTACATTCCCTCGACGACTTTACGCGGTGTCGCTCGGGCGCAGGGTGTGAGGGCGATCGCGCAGGAAAAAATTACCCAGTTACAGCAACATCAAGAACAAATTACCCCCGAAGACTGGCAGAATGCCCGACAGGAAGCGGAAGCTGAGATCGCTACTTACTTTGGGTCCCTCGATACCGAAGAAAAAAACCGCGCTGGCAAAGTGATCTTTCTCGATGCCTATCCCCTAGCAGAAGCTTGGAGAAATAATGAAAAAGGGTTGGCTGTGGATATTGCCAACAATATCTGGCAATGGCAAGAAGAGAAGCCAGCATATAAGCCTAACCCGAATTTATTGTTATCCCTCAGAAAGCCGACATTTTTAATTGGTCTATTGCCGACAAAGCACTGTGACAATTCCATATTGGCGAAAGTCAAAACTTGGTTAATTCAAGGCTTGCAGGCGGGAATCGGTTCTCAGGTTAATTCGGGATATGGAGAAATGATTGTTAAGGGGGATACAGCAGTTTCTCAACCATTCCTGCAGGTAAACTTTACTCTGACGGGTCAACTAATCCATAGTTATCAGCGATTGACTTGGAATTCGAGTAAAAATAAGTACGAAGGAGAGGCAGAAGCGGAAGTGCGTCCGATCGCATTTAAGTCGATGCTGCGCTACTGGTTTCGAGGGCTCGCTTTGGGGGTGTTGCCTGTTAAAGAAGTGTGCGATCGCCTAGAACCCCAATTATTTGGCTCGATCCAACCCCAGACGCAGGGATGGCTCAAATGTCAGGTTGAAGAAACTAGCAATCCCAAACCCCGTACCCGCGCTCAAGAGGAAGGGGTTGATTGTCTTTCTCAAGCTGGTATCCTGAAGCTGAGCTTTTCAGCAGAAGCTCCCGATGAAGAACAAGATGCAATGGGGCAGTTGTTTGAAAATTTAACTTGGTTGATGTTTCATCTCGGTGGGGTGGGACAGGGTGCAAGACGACCCAAGTATTCTCGTCAAGATACATCTGACACTCCTCCTTGGTATCGTGGTACTCAGTTGAGGGCTACTAGCGTTACACCGAAAGCGGATAACTGGTGGGAACTGCCGGAATTCCAAGACTTTAAGGGACGATTTCAGGCAAGGTTGCGCGGATTTTATCAGGCGTTAGCAAGATTAACTTCAAGCACTTTGAATACTCAATCGCCCAACCAAATCACCACTAAATTTAGAGAGTTTATCGGACGAAACTGTACCATTGTTGTTTGCCATGGCAATTCGACATCTAATAAACCTTTTGCTCTCCATGTTTTACATCGGTTAGCCCACCAAGGTAATGGCCAGTACGACTCAGAACTCTGTGGCGATTCTAATAGCCATCCCTCTCCTATCTGGATTGCCGATTTAGGAAAATACCAAGTGGTAACCATCTTTGATAGTCGGAATAATAAACGCAGCGAATTTTTGAGGGAGTTATGTCAATCTCCTAGTGCTTGTGAAACTCTTTGGGATAGTAACGGTTTAAATTTGTCTTTATCATAATTTAGGTATTTTCACTTATGACGATTCTCATTGCCAATATTGGTACATCTGACATCGCCGTTAAACTCAATAAAGACTTTCTTAAGCCCTATATTCAAGAGCAAAATATCCCATCTGAACTTGCCGAGCAACTAGATCGATATTACTTACCGATTGGATTTGACCGCAATGAACCCAATCAGGATAAGGCGATCGCTGAGTTAGATGCCGATCAAAAGAAGATTTGGGAACAGCGCCAAAACCTGATTTCTACTCTTTGTGATGAGTTACAGGTTAAATGCAATCGAAATCGCTTTTCTTTCCGAGACTTAACTAGCCACCTTTGGCAAGAGTATCAAAAAGAGGATCAAAAAGACTCTAAAAAATGGCATTCCCGCCTCAGTCCTGGGCGCATTTGGGGCGTAATGAATGCAGCAATTGAACAAGCAAAGGTTACAACCATTTATATGTTCGTAACTGATCAGCCGGAATTTGAGGGGGAACCGCAAAAAAGAAATCCTGGTTACGATACCGATTGCATTCACCTATTTCATATTCTTAAGCTTTGGTTTTCTCATGAGTTTGGCAACAATGTCCAGGTAAAACCTGTTATTCTTCCCAAGGCAGTTTCTGCTATCGATCTAGATGGTTTATTGGCAGAATATTATCGTTTTTTCAACCAATTTGATAAATCGGAGAAAATTCTCATCAGTGTCAAGGGCGGTACGCCGCAAATGCAGACGGCATTGCGAGTGCAGGCAATTTCCTCTGATATTGACAACCAGATTTATCTCGAACCGGAATTATCTCTTAAAAACCTGTTAGCGGGAGAGCCTTCTAATTGTCGCAAAATTTCCTATTGGCAGTATCAGCGCACTCAAAAGTACCAAACTGTCAAGCAGCTTTTAAATAAGCGCTGGGATTTTGATGGAGCGCGAGTTATTTTAAAACAATGGCAGGAGATATTAGAAAACTTAGAAAAAGAGGAAATTGAAAATAATAAAGATATCCAAAAGAGTCAAAATCGGATTGACTCTGTGATTAAAGCTCTCAATATCGCAGTTGGCTACCTCAATTTAGATGCTACTCATGCTGAAAGTCAAGCGATTTCATCTCCAGTAAGGTTAGCTGACTGGACTACGAGTTACAATCACTTGTTGAACCTCTACACCCAATGTTGTTTGTTCTGGGAGTTAGACAGAATTGCTGACTTCCTGACACGCATGGGTTCTTTTTACGAGGAAACGCTGCATGAACTAATTCGCGCTTTGGGAGGAGAACAATACTTTGATCGCAACAATTATCCCGATGATTGGTATCTAAATATTAACGAAATTTTAAATAAGAATAATGCTCTAGCCCAAGAATTTTATCAAGCAGAATGCACTTTGAAAAAATCGAGCTTAGTTAGTAGTTTAAATAAGCAGAAAAAGCCGAAATGTATCCAAAATGGTATTTGGATAAACCCTCTCAAAAAAAATCTGTTTAAATTCCCTGGACGCTTGACAAAGAGAAATTTTGTTCAATCCCTAACTAATACTCAAAAGGTTGATAAGACAGATTCTCAAGATATGATTGCAGCCATGAAAGCCCTCGATTACTGGATGGCAAAACGCAATCAACTTATTCATGGGGCTAAAGGGGTATCCAAGTTGCGAATGAAAGAAGCTTTTAAAAATGATAAGGCTCTGGTGAAAGCAGGGCAAATGAACAATAAAGATATCTACGATACTGTTTCTCTTGCCTGCGATGCTGACCAAATCCTTGTCCAAATGTCTATAATTGTTCAGCGTACTCTGAAATTAATGAAAATTTCTCCACCTCCTTTGATCATGAACCCAAACCAGGAGTATCTCAATCCTGACACAGACTTTTATTACCTCTATTCTGATATTCGGGACTGGGTTATCAATCAATTAAATCAAGATGTTTAAATAGTCAAAAACCCCGGTTGTCTTAACAAACCGAGGGTTGGTGATTATTATGGCTTCTTATTGCGCTTTCTCAGCTTTGGCCAGTTTTTGGCTTTCTGAAAGCGTTTTTGCGCCACTTTTTTCAGTTGCTCGAGGTTTTCCTTGTCAGCGATTACGATTACTGTACCTTGTACCCAGGTACTTATCGCAGGGTGTTGGATCCCACAGGATATGAGTCCGCAGAAGAATACTGCGGTCATTCGTAGGACGATCGCTTGACTGCGATTATTTGGCTTTTGGGGGAAGTTGCTTTGATTGCCTTGTGCGGTCATTCGGTTTTGCTCCAGCGAGACCAACACATTTACGTCTTGCTTGAGCCTTCCCAGCTGACTTCTTCCCAAAATATTCCTTCGAACTTTTCTAGTCTACACACTTGTTGCTTAGGTGTCAAGTCTGGGGGAGGTGCAGCACTTTATCCTTCACCTTGCCACTGGAGTTTAGACTAACAGATAAGCGATCGCAAATCGTTTTAATTATTGTAGGGGCGAAGCATTTGAGGGATAAATTGTGAAACCTATCATCAATTTGAATATCCAAATGCTTCGCCCTTTCCTGG
>JBFRWF010000079.1:0-30842 GCA_051439465.1 Xenococcaceae cyanobacterium
GGTACATACGAGCGTGGGCAAAGCGCGTGAGCGTGCAAAGTAATGCTAGGAGCCGTGTAAGGCGAAAGTTTTACGCACGGTTTTGTAGTGGAGGTGTCCCCTGGCAACAGGGGCATCGACCATTCGAGGGAGAAAAGTTAGCAACCCAACCTTTATCCGATGCTGACTGGAAAGAGGTTCTGGTATTTTGACACTTCCACGGCTGAAGCACGTGGGATTCTGATTAATTTGACCAACCTACTTAATCTTAAGCATCAATTACGACCCGCCCTACTGGATAGCTAATACAAGTTAAAATTTGCCCTTCCTCCTGTTCACTTTCATCAAGGGCTTCCGGATCGCCCTCATACTTCACTTCTCCTTCCCGCTTTAGCACCTTGCAGGTTCCACAGACTCCACTGCGGCAACTGCTGTCAATCTCTATCCCTTCTTCTTCCGCAATGTCCAAGATGGAATCTTGCCCATCACAAGTAACAGTTTTCCCTGACTTGGCAAAAACCACTGTTAGAGAACCAGATGAGGAGGGTGCTGGGGTTGTCACGGCTGGCTCAGAAGGCGCAGGAGTCGTCTTGGTAACTGGTTCTGGCGCTGGGGTAGGGGGAGTAGGCGCAGGAGCCGCAGGAGCAGAAGTTGGGGCTTTCTGCTTCATCTTTTTCGGAGCCCCAAAGCTCTCTTCGTAGTAATTTTCCATCGGAAAATCCAGCCTTTTAAACATGGATTTCACCCCTGCCATAAAGAGATTCGGTCCACAGACATAAACCGTGCGTTGCCAGAAGTCAGGGGCGATCGCATACAACAGATTTTCCGTCAGTCTTCCCCGAAAACCTGACCAGACTTGACCGGGTGCATCTCTCGTGATGGAGATTGCCAGACGAAACTTGGGTTGTACCGATGCTATCCACTCTAATTCCCGCCGGAAAATAATATCTTGGGGAGTCCTGGCACTATGGAAAAAAACCAGATCGCAATCCGCTGCCGTATCCATAAACCACCGGGACATGGACATCATCGGGGTAATTCCACTCCCGGCGGAAATGAACAGTAGTTTTTGGGCAGGGTTGGCAAAACAGGTAAATTTTCCCAAAGGACCATTCACTTTGATTCGATCCCCCACCTTGAGATTGTCGTGCAACCAGTTGGAACCCAACCCTGCTGGGGCATCGGGGACATCCGTTGGGGGAGGAACGCGCTTGACCGTAAATTCTAGGGTGTGCGGTCTTGAAGGGGTAGAAGATATGGAATAGGAGCGTTTGATGGTTTTGCCGTCGATTTGTAAATTCAGGGTGGCAAACTGTCCGGGTTTATAGGTAAAGAGAACCGGAGGATCGGCAACAAAGCGAAAGGTCTTGACATCCGCTGTTTCATTCAAAACCCGCACGCAGCGCAGGTCGATCTCTCCTTTAGTCCAGCACTGCATCTGCTCTGGGGGTACTAAGGCAACAGGCATATACTCACTGGGAGGGAGAGCAGGTTCTGGCAGAGTTGGGCTGCTTTCGGGAATCGCAATTCTCCTTGTCTCCTGTTGAATTTGCCTCTCAACCTTCGCAGTTGTCGTGACTTCTTCCTTCTGAGTTGTCTTTTCCTCTATCCCTGTAAACTCCTGGATCGTGAGGACAAATTCACCGATCCGAATAATGTCATTCACCTTGAGGGGATAGTTCTGATTGGCCTTGACCACTTCATCATTAACCCGGGACCCTCCCAAACTCGCTAGATCGGCAAAGTAGTATTGTCCTTCCTCAAAGCGAATACTTCCATGAACCCGACTGACTTCACGACTGGCAAGAACAATGTCGCATTGGGAGGAGCGACCAATAAAACACTCGCTGTTAATCAGGGTTTGTGGCGTAATTTCAAGTTCCTGGCTTTCAGTGGGAGTCTTGGAATTAAGGACTTTGATTTTGATCATTGTTCATTAACATTCAATCTTTCGAACGTTGGAGTTTAGTTGTTAGCCTTTGCAGGCGCTGGCTGAGAATTAGGACAAGATTCCTTATAAGTTTAGGATTTTGATTCAACAAGGCCTCAAAACTCTCGGTTTTAATCACCAAAACTCGATTTTTCTCAGCAGTGGTAATCACTGATGCAGAGCGTAGCTGGCGGGTCAAAACTCCCATCTCACCAATAGTTTCGCCCTCATGAATCCTGCCCACAACCTCTTCGGTGCCGTCTCGCAGTATTGTCACATCCGCTGACCCTTCAACAAGCAAGAGAATTGCATCAGACGGGTCTCCAGCTTGACACAGTTTCGTCCTTTGGGGATAAACGTGGATCTCCGCCTCTCGAGTCAAGTCAATCAGAGCATCTGGGGTCAATGATCTGAAGAAACTGGTATCGAAAAGCAATAACAGTTTATTTATAGTACCCATGACTTCTAGAGAGGTTTCCGACTGGACAGGACGCTTTTCCCACCAAACCGTAATGGCAGGAGTTGGTGAGGGACTGAACCGAATCACATCTCCCTGATTAAGAATTGCGTGGTCGTTCTGAACTATCTTAGTGCCAATGTGCAGACGATGAAGAGTCTCCAAATCAATAATACTCACGCCTTGGTCATTGAGATAGAGGATGGCGTGTTGTGAGGCAACCTTCGAGTCGGACAAGACAATTTCATTAATTTTGCTTCGTCCTATTCGAATAACAGGCTGCTGAAAGATTCGCTCTTCGATTTTCCCGCTCTCCTCGACTCTTACAATGGCAGTTTGCACCCGAGCGGCTGCCTGCGCTTCTCCTTCACCGAGAATATTTTCCGCTGTTTCTCGCACCAACCAATCTCCTGGTTTTGGGTTCTGGACAATGCGGCGTGCCTGCTCGCGAGCTTGTTGCACATCCAATTTATTCAGTGCATGGAGTGCCATTGCTTCTACAACAGGGTCTAGTTCTTGTAGGAGTTCTTTGAGAACCTCAATGACTGTATGAAGCCTTTCTGGCGATTCGGTTTTGGGGGTCAATTGACCTGCAACTCTTAGCAGGGTCGGTTCTTCGTCGTCTGTTACCTTTGGAGTTGGGGACGAGTCGGCTAGTGCTTCTGCGAGGGTTACTTCTTCAGAAGGTTGGAGCAAGCTAAACACTTCTGCACTCAGCCGCTCTCGCCAAGGTAATCTCTCCTTGGATGGCTGCATCACATCAGGCAAGACATTCTCGGCAAAAACACTCGTTGCTTTAGCAATTTTGAGCGCTTCAGGGGTATCTCCTAGGATTTCCAAAACACTGAGGAGTTGCTTGGTGATAATTTGTTGCTTTTGCGCCATCGCCAACTGTAGAGCAACAAATACAGCTTCCTTTGGGTTTGGGACTAGGTTGCTCAACACTTTGTAGCGGAAAGTAACTTCTTTCAACTGAGCAGTGAGTGCTTCACCTTGACGGAGAATCGCACTATTTTGCTCAGACATCTTCTCTAAAACTTGCGCTGCCTCCTCAGCAGTAATGCCATACTCTCGTTTTAAAGCCTCAATTTGCTTTTCTTTGCGCTGGAGTGCCTGCTGTAAGGGAATCCCCATTTCGATTAATTCGAGAAGTTGCAACTCCAACCCTTGTCGATAACTTTCGAGCCGCAACTGGCTTTCACGGGTGCGTTTTTTCTGAGGATCGAGTAAGTCTGGATCTTCAATGCCCAACTCGGTCAAGATTGTAAAATGTTCCTCTTCCTTTATGTCCAGTTCTTGGCGAATTTGGCTCAAGACTTCCAGGCTGTTAGCAGAATCTACATTTCCCTGCTCTAATGCCTCTCGCAACATTCCTTTGTAAACCAGCAAACTGTATTCTCGGTTAAAACCGGGTAATACCTTGGCAAGAACATAGACCTCATCGGTTTTCAGGTCTTCTATCGAACGGCCCTCTAAGAATCTAGAGAAGTCGAAGGCAAGTTTTTTGAGTTGACGGCGCAAACTACTGGCAAGGCTTTCCCGCGAGTAGGTTTCCCCACTCCGACTTAAGGTTCTGTATAGCCACAGGGTACTGACAAGCACCACCAGAGCGTTAAAGGCTAATTCCACAGGAATTGGGAATAATTTGATGATTGGGCGACCGCCAAACATGAAGTAAATGTTGAAAACAACAAAGGTGCAAATCGAAAAAATTATGTGCTGAATTTGTTGTTTTTCAAGGGGTTTATTAATCCTGATTCGATAACTCTTATAGGCTTTTTCAAGCCGCTGAAAGAGGAAATAACTCAGTCCCACAAACAAGGCTAGGGTGAGGGGGGCTGCAATTATTTTAGGAATGGGAATAGTTTGACCGTCAATATAAAATCCGGGAGCAAAGAGTGTTGCTAATTGATTTTCTTCATGATTCCAAGCCCCAGAGTAGTAATAATCCAAGGTGCCAGAGTAGAGAAAGTAGTAGAGATAGAACCCAGCCACCAATCCCACATAACCATACTGGACTAATTTCCGACCAGGCTTATTCTGGATTTCCCAATAAGACCGTTCTGCATCAATATCAATACAAGGGGATTGGCAGCCTACACAAGCACTTTTCTCGTTCCTTTCTGGGTCGATTGTCCGGCACATAGACTGGGTAATTTTCTGAGACTGACCTTGGTGAGCTTCACTCCCCAACAAACTACGGGGTCCGTTGTAAACCATTTGCACCGGAGCCATCGGACAGAAATACTGACACCAACTTTTGCCCCCAAATAAGTAACCCACGGTGATGGCTGCCAGAATAGTGAAAATTAAAAAGGACCCCAAAACTAAACGATTAGAATTGACAAAGAGAATTCTGATTGTCAAACCAAGGCATAGTAGTCCAAATTGGAAATACAAATGATTGCGCCCTAGCCAAGAATCTTTGGCAATTTTAGCTAATTCGTAGCGAAACTTGCCTGTGCGGGGGTTTACCACCTTGCGCTGACGCTGAATCCCTAATGCTCGCGGAATCTGTGACAGGAAGGACAGGGGACAAAGGCGCCGCCACGCTTCATGACCAAAAACCAACAGCAGCATAACCGCACAAGGGATAAGCATCCCCCAGAAAATTTTCGCTCCGAGGGGATAGGGGTGTTCCTCAACACACTTTCCCTGGATGGTGAGTACTTCAGCACATCGTTCGGGATCGAAGTATCGGGGATCTAAGCGCAGAAGACTCCATTGGGTGTCAGGTTTAGTAAGATAGGACGAAATGGGATCGTAAAATAAAGAAACAATTAAGATAATCCAACAGATGACCAGAATCCAGCGCAGGATACGCATCTGTTTTTCTGATACCTTGGAAAACATAGCTAAAACTTCTACTAATTGACAACAGGCGATCGCTTCACAAATCTATAGAGATTCTATCTTGCGTGCTGCTAGATGATTACCTTGGATAATATATCATATTTTTATCCTTTTTTCTAAGCCATCACTGATGAGTATAAGCTGTTGTGCTCGCTAACGCTCATGGGAGTATTGTAAGTACCTGGATATAAATTATGTTAACTGTGTTAAGAACTGTAAAGACACTGAATCCCCTTCTGTTCCCTGTTGCGCCCAGCCTCCAACGTCGACACTGGGCACACCGTTCCTTGTTCCCTTGTCTCAATAGTTAACTTTAATTTTGTCCTACTACTTAAAACTTGAGATGAATGAGTTCCAATCCACAATCCAAAACCCAAACTCGGATGATTGGCTAGAAATCGGCACAATTGTTGCCCCACAAGGGCTGAAAGGGGAGTTGCGGATTTATCCGAGTTCCGACTTTCCCGAACGATTTGAGCAACCGGGACAACGATGGCTAAGATGGGACAAGAAGACGCAACCACAACCAGTAGAACTGCTGGGAGGGTATCAGATACCGGGTAAAAAGTTGTATGTGGTGCAACTGGCTTCTGTTGAAGATAGAAATCAGGCGGAGGTGTTAAGGGGGTGTAAGTTGCTAGTTCCCCAGAGCGATCGCCCCCAACTAGAGGAAGATGAATATCATGTCTCGGATTTAATTAATCTGGAAGTTTATAACCAGCTAACTGGGGAAAACCTGGGTGTGGTTATCGATGTATTCTGGGCTGGCAATGATTTGCTGGAGGTGAAGCTACACCAGCAACCAGTAGTTGAATCAGTGCCTACACCTGACCCTTCAAATATTACCAGAACAAGTAAGAAACGCAAAAAAAAGCCCAAGAAACGGAAGCCAGCGACAGTTTTGATTCCCTTTGTGAGGGAGATTGTACCGGTAGTAGATATTGAGGGAGGTCGTTTGGAGATTACGCCGCCTTCTGGTTTGTTGGAAGTGAATCAGAGTTAAGAGCGTGTTTCACGGTGAGTGGTGACTGGTGACTGGTGACTGGTGACTGGCTCCGAGCTTACTGTGATGGGAAAAACTAATCACGGCATGGTTCAAAATAGGGTAACACGCTTAGAGGAGGAGCAGGGGGAGCAGGGGGAGCAGGGGGAGCAGGGGGAGACACCGGACTCCGGGACAAAGTTCTAAAAGTTCTCCAGACTAACACCCCTATGTGTTACCTTGCCACTCTACATATTGAACCATGCCCTAATCACTAATCACCAATCCCTAATCACCAGTTGAACAAAAGGGAACAGAAAATCAATTCGACCGTCACTAATAATGTAAATAATGCATGTCAGCTTGCGTTAAGCGGCACTACCATAGGGGAAGCATCCTGATCCCTTAATCTTTCTGGTTTTCCTGTTCCTCCAAAGAGATTGCACCCGATCTCTTCAACTAGCTAGGATATGTGCTAAGCTGGTTGATGATAAAATTAGCTGCCTTGAGGGGGAGGCTTCTGACAAGGGGACAGTGGAACGCAGGATGGGTAAATCACCCAGGTGAACAGTCTCAGTGTTTTCTCAGAAATTTTTCAACCCGAATTAATCTCCCAGCAGCTATAGACCTCTAACTTTTAACTATACAGTGCTCAAATTAATTCAATCATTAGCCACCATCTGTTTGCAAAGTAAATTCAGTGAAGAAATTTTGTCAAAACCGAATACTTTTCCGAAAAAGGAGGACTGAACCCTGA
Source organism: Xenococcaceae cyanobacterium (assembly GCA_051439465.1). Lineage (GTDB taxonomy): Bacteria > Cyanobacteriota > Cyanobacteriia > Cyanobacteriales > JBFRWF01 > JBFRWF01. The sequence continues at coordinate 6,959 of JBFRWF010000079.1, forward strand.
AGGAATTAGTAGCTCAAAACTACAGATAAAATAGTTGGCAGATACGACTATGCTATTTCTATGGTATCCATTGCTCGCAAAAACTTACTCGAAGATATTCCTAGATTCCTGGTAGCCCAGGCAGGAATTATGTTTGCCGTTAGTCTAGTTACCATTCAAACAGGGATTCTGAATGGATTTACTCGCTCCACAGTGCTACTCATTGAGGGGTCTGAGGCTGACATCTGGATGACCTCTGATGAGATGGTGCATTTCGAGCTGACAGATCCACTGATTATGGCTCAACTCGATGAAGCTAGACAAGTAGAAGGTGTTGAGCGAGCAGAAGCATTGATTATTGGCTCAGGGAGATGGCGTCCCCCTGGCGCAAAAAGTAGTCCACTAAGGTTAATTGGCTTTGATCCAGAAGGGCAACTTTTCCAACCAGGTAAGCTCACTCAGGGAAGCTTGAGTGCTCTCAAACAGCCTTATACCGTCATGGTGGATCAAACTAGATTGCCGGCTCTTCACATGCAAGAGATTGGTGATACAGGTAAAGTTGACTCTTTGCCAGCTCAGTTGGTTGCCTTAACCCAAGAAGCCCAATCTATTGTTGCTCCCCCGTTCTTTTTCACCTCACTGGAGAATGCCAACACTTATGTTAACGCCGGGTTTATTTCTAAAATTAACTGCAAATTGCAATCGGGAGGGAGTCTGAAGTGTACCAGGGTTTACGAGAAGTCCTCTTCTTCTACCACCGCTGACGAGTTAGATGCTTCTCCACCTCAGCCTTTAAACTTAACCGACCCAATTACCTATGTGTTAGTAGAGGCCAAGCCAGGTCAAGATATAGAGGCACTCAAGCAGAGTTTGGAAGCCGCTTTACCAGAGATTCGTGCCTATACCAAAACGGAGATGGCCAAGCAGACGCGAACTTTCTGGAAGGGTCGAACTGGCATCGGTTGGGTTCTGGGTCTGGGAGCTGTAGTGGGGGTGATTGTGGGAATGGTCGTTGTGACTCAGATTCTTTATTCATCGGTATCTGACCATATCAAGGAGTTTGGAACCCTAAAAGCAATGGGTGCATCTGACGGGGTTCTTTACAGTGTGATCTTAGAGCAATCTCTGTGGATGGCAGTCCTAGGCTATATTCCGGGTACGCTCCTTTGTTGGGGGTTGAGCATTTGGGCTGCCACTAAGGGAATCATAATTCTGATCTCGCCGGGAGCTGCGGCAGGGGTTTTTGGCATAGTTGTGATGATGTGTATTGGTTCAGGGTTCTTTGCTATTCAAAAGGTAATTCATGTTGATCCAGCAATTGTATTCAAAGCTTAATCTTACTCAATCTAAAAACAGTGCTATCACTGCCAAAGGACTGGAGATGTTCTTCCAGTCAGGGTCTCAACGCTTTCAAGCGCTTAAGGAAATTGATTTGAGCATTCCAAAAGGTGATATTCAAATTTTAATGGGACCCTCTGGGTCGGGTAAAACTACCTTGCTGTCAATTTTGGCTGGGCTTATGACACCTACAACTGGCAGCGTACATCTGCTTGGTCAAGAGATTACTCGCATGTCGCGCAAGTCCTTAACCCAGTTCCGACTTCGAAACATTGGTTTCATTTTTCAAGGCTTTAACCTGTTTGGGGCCCTGAGTGCGGCTGAAAATGTAGAAGTAGCTCTAAATATAAAAGGCATCCGGGGAAAAAATGCCAAACATCAAGCACAAATTCTGTTGGAAGCAGTCGGGTTAGCAGACAAAGAGAAATTGCTCCCCCGCAACCTTTCTGGAGGACAAAAACAGCGAGTCGCGATCGCCCGAGCTTTGGCTGGTAATCCCCGACTGATCATGGCTGACGAACCAACTGCTGCTCTAGATTCCCACAGTGGACAGGCGATCGTTGAATTACTGCACCATCTAGCCTCCGAAAGAGGCTGCACAGTACTGATAGTAACCCATGATCCCCGGATTATAAATGTCGCTGACCGCACTCTCTATCTAGAAGATGGTCAATTGCAGCCCCCACCTGTTCACATCGACTGGCTAACATCTCACCAAACTTGGAATAGGCAAAGTTAGAGAGTATTCGGGAAGACTTTACTCTCTGTTCGCTCCCCATCTTTTTCCACAAGCAAAGCTTCCCGACTAAGAATGATTTTCTGCTGCAAAAAACTCGGCTAATTTCTGCGGATCCGTAGCCTTTGTGTACTGCAGTGTCATTTCTGGGGGCAATAGTTCTAGCATTACCGCATTCTCAATCCAGAACTCGATTACATCAAACTGGCCATCGCGATTACATCGCACCGCACGCCAGCCCTCGCGAGCAGCAATTTGCTCAATTTGCTCCTGGCTCAGTTGTACAGAGATAGCGGCGTGGGTGGCAATAAACCGGGACGGCGAACTATTCTGTTGAAACTCTACTGACCGATCATCTTTCCCCGGAATCATCTCTGTACCGAGGGGATAAACTTCTACGGCTGTGCCGTATTCGTCGGCGGGGAAGCTTATATAGCTTCCTGGATTGGGTGGGAATTGGGCGAAAGAACCATCGAAGATTTCAGCCAGTACCTTAGCAACGTGAAAGGGATTTTCGGCAGGGATAGAAATGTGGTGAATCATAAATGTTGAACCTGAAGATAGGGAATGCGCCACTAAGAGTTTAACTTGATTCTAGATCAGAGTTCAATATTCGCTGCAATTTGTTTCAAGTTATTTTGCAGCCAAAAGGCATCTGCCTTTCTATTTGTTTGTAATTCTAAAACACGAATTCCCTTTTCTGGTAGTGGATTTAATAACTGCTTAAACTTTTCCCAGTTAGAAATTAGCTGATACTCAACCCCATAAGTAGCACATAACTGGGCAAAATCAATATCCTGTGGCGTGGCAAATAATTCTTCAAAAGGCGGATCGAATTGAGAAATAGGTAACATTTCAAATATACCGCCACCATTATTATTTATTAAAATAATTGTTAAATGACCGCTAAATTTATTTCTAATTAAAAATCCATTTGTGTCGTGTAAAAGGGCTAAATCCCCTGTCAGCATTACACTACTTTGATGGCGATGGGCAATGCCCAATGCGGTAGATAAAGTGCCATCAATGCCATTAGCACCCCGGTTGAAATATGGTATGATTCCGCTGTTTCTCGGTGTCCAGAAGAATTCAACATCCCTAACTGGCATACTATTAGCAATAAATATCGGTGTTGCTGCTGGTAGGGTTTGGGAAAGTAACCAGGCGGCTTTGCCTTCAAACAGGGTGTCCATTGATTTCATAGTTTGGTCAATGGCTTGCCTTACTTTGGTTTCGGCATCACACCACTGGTTAAGGTAGTCACAGGCGACATTTGTTTGATTCTCCCCTAGTCCTCCCTTCAAAAGAGGGAGGATTGTCCCAGTTAGCTGTTCTATAGATGTTCTCAGGTGGATGGTGTTGCCGTGGAGGGGATCGAGGTTTTCGGGGCTGGGATCGACGATCCAGCGTTGGGGTTGGGTAGTATCTAACCAAGCACGTAGTTCTTTACTGGTAGGGAGTTCACCAAGTTGAATTACCATGGCTGGCGCTAACTTTTGGGCAAGTTGTGGATTACGCAGAATCAAGTCATAGGTGGAAATTAGATAGGGATTGAGTTCAGCATAGTTTCTCATCGGTGAGAGTGCTTCGGCAAAAACTGGCCATCGGAGAGTCTCAGAAAGATGGGCGATCGCTTGACAATATAGGCAAGGATGTTGAGGCTGAGCTAACCCAGCAATAATTATTCCTCGTTCACATTGTTGCCATTTTTGGAACGGGGGAGTAGGGAGTAGGAAGTGGGGAGTGGGGGAAGCAGGGGAAGCAGGGGAAGCAGGGGAAGCAGGGGACGCAGGGGAAGCAGGGGAAGCAGGGGGAGACAGCTGATTTTTTCGTTGAAAATTTATCTCCCCGTCTCCCCGTCTCCCCGTCTCCCTGTCTCCCCGTCTCCCCTCTCCGGAGTCTTTCTCAGGGTTAATTGTTAAAAACCTACCCTTGTGAGGAGTGGGAGATGGGCTGTAGGGTGTGGGGATACCAGCAAAGAAGTCTTCTGGTGAAAACTGGGACTTGAGGACGTCGGTGTCTATGTTAGGTTGGGGAATAGGGGCTAGAGGCTCGCGGAAGGGCAGGTTGAGATGGACTGGAGACGGAACGGGAAAGAGCGATCGCTCCCATGCCTGAACTACACTTTGCCGTAAATAGCGCAGCATTTCCATATCCACAGAAGGCAAGGCTAACTCGGTTTGCCAGCTGGGGTAATTGCCATAGAGTTTAAGCTGATCGATCGTCTGTCCCCCATGGCACTCCCGCAATTCAGGGGGTCTGTCTGCGGTTAAGACTAATAGGGGGACGTGACTTTTTCTCGCTTCAATGACTGCGGGGTAAAAATTTGCTCCTGCTGTTCCAGAGGTGCAAACCAACGCCACGGGTAAGCCTGATTTTTTGGCAATTCCTAGGGCAAAAAAGGCAGCGGAACGCTCATCCAAAACGGGGATGACTTCGATATCAGGAGTTTGGGCAAAAGCAACGGTTAAGGACGCCGATCGGGAACCGGGACAGATAACCACTGTAGTTAATCCCAGGCGTTTCAGGGTTTCCGTGAGAATGGAAGCCCAGAGCGTGTTGACATTGCGAAAATCAATGGGCATTCAAGATAAAGGATACTGCGATCAATTAAACTAAGGCGTTAAACATGGCTTTTAGTTTGAGTTGGACTTCTGCTAATTCTCTCTCAGGATGGGAACCTGCAACAATGCCAGCACCAGCATAGAGTCGCCCGTGGTTGCCTGCTATCAAGGCAGAACGAATGCCAACGATAAATTCACTATTGCCTTGATAGTCTACCCAACCCAGAGGGGCAGCGTAAAGGGTGCGATCAAAGGTTTCGTAGCGGCGAATTTGTTTGCAAGCTACTTCGATGGGTACTCCGGCAACGGCTGGGGTAGGATGGAGTTGGGCAACAATGTCTAAGGCATGGATGTGGGCTGGAACTTCTGCCTGGATTGATGTACATAAATGCTGGATGTTGGAGAGTTGGAGCAGGCGCACTTGTGGAGACACCTGCGGTGTCAAACCAAGGTTCCTCAGGCGATCGCTGATGAAATCAATCACAACCCGCTGTTCGTGCCTTTCCTTGTCACTGCACAGGAGTGCATTGGCAAAATCCGCATCCTCGGCTAGAGTCTTTCCCCTTGGCGCTGAACCGGCTAGGGCATCTGTGACTAGTTGATGGTCGCGAATACTGATTAACTGTTCTGGACTGGCACCGATAAAATTCGTCCCTCTACCATTACTAATGGCAAATATATAGCAATCGGGATAAATTTGGCGCAGATTATTTAGGGAAGGGATGATTTGAAAAGGGTTGGGTGAACTGACATCAATGGCATCGGCGATGACAATTTTCCTAAAATGATTGGCTGCAATTGATTTTAATGCAGAAATCACGCCCTTTTTGAAATCTTCTGGACTCGTGATATACTGGTTTATATGAACTTGACCATTGTTTCCTGTCAGTTCTATGGGGCGATATTTGACGGAATTGATTTGTTGAAAAGTTTGCCAAATGCTATGGGATAAAATTTCTATATTATCATTATAATTTATAATTGTATTAGCAACTAAAACACAGCTATTTTGGCAGCGAGCTACCTGCCAGCGCGGTAAAAATACAGTGGCAGGGGGAAAGGGAGAATTTTCTGAACTGTGTTTGTCGAAAAAGGTGAAGCTGCAAAAAAAGCGAGGTCCGGCAAAGGGGAGATGGAGGTCACCAGCGGTAATGATGTTATTCTGGCAGTTACGAATAAAATTTTGGGCGCGGGAGAATCGCTGGGGTTCTTCTATTTTCAAAGATATGGCTCCATTAAAGGCGGCGATCGCTTCTCCTTGGCATCTTTTCTCAAAGTAAAAACTCAGTTGATTGGGAACCGCCATTTCATGCAAGACTGCCAGGGGGTCAACTGGTGCAATTTCGAAAGAAATACTGACGATTTTTGTCTGGCATTTCCCGTTTAACGTCTGTTGACAATCCTTAAGGAAATGGTGTAAACTCTGGCGCTCTTCAAACACACTCTCAGGATGGGTTATGAATTGCATCACTTTGAAATTATTTAAGTTTTTTAACAAAATTGGGCAAAAGTCCCCCTTTACAGTAAGCCCTTTGATGTTTTGCTCAGTCACAACTACAGGAGAAGATCATGTTAACTGAATTTCAGAAAGAAAAGCTAATTCGTCTATTTAAGGTGTAGGACACCGACAAAGATGAATTTATCACCAAAGGAGACTTTGAGCGAATTGCTCAGAACATCACAAAGATACGGAATAATCCGCCGGGCTCGTCAGACTATGAGGCTATTCCGTCAAATTACATGAAGATTTGGGAGGAAGTGCAAAGGTTATCTGATGCCAATGAAGACCAGAAAATCAGTCTGGATGAATGGTTTGAATATAACAAGAACATGATGAGTACAAAGGAGATTTACGATGACCATATTATTATAACAGCCAGTTTGACACTCCCACAGCTAAAGCTCGTGGGATTCCGATCGCCTAGTTACCCAGGCAATCTTCCCTCATTTGAGGGTTTCCAGACTCTCCCCCCAACGGCAGCGATATCTCCTCTGTGGTTGTTTAGGGCCATATTTCGCGGGGGACGAGGGGTAGTTGGGATAGAATAATTCCCAAAGCTTTTAGTCCTCGAGAGAGAAATAGAAAATTAGTTAGACACACGATGAAACACTATAGCTTTACCGATATATGGAAAATAGAGGCTCTTAAAAGAAGAAAATGGTATCGTACTTATACAATCAAACTGGGAACTTAAAACTCCAAAAAAATGGATGAACCTGCTTGCTCCCCTAGCTAAACCTCTATTCATATGGAATCATAAAGTAATAATGCAATACGGCGCAGAAGGTTTGGCTCAAAAGCTGAATGCCAAACTTATTGAAGGCCAAACTCATTTTAAAAAGTAAGTGAAGTATGAAAATGACTAATTCTGTCACCGCATCAGAAATTCAAGCCTTGTTTGATAGTATTGCCCCAGTCTACGATCAGTTGAATAATTGGTTGAGTCTCGGTCAGCATCGTATTTGGAAGTTGATGGCGGTAAAATGGACTAACCCCAGTCCAGGGGATATGGGTTTAGATATCTGTTGCGGCAGTGGCGATTTAGCTAAGCTACTGGCCCAACAAGTGGGGGCAACTGGTAAAGTAATTGGGGTGGATTTTTCCCGACAACAGTTGGCGATCGCTCGTCAACGTGCTTCCACCGAATATCCTCACCTTCCCCTTCAGTGGCTCGAAGGGGATGCCCTCAATTTACCCTTCGATGACAACTATTTTGATTGTGCCACTATGGGCTACGGTCTGCGCAATGTTACCGATATTCCCCGCTGTCTGCGAGAGTTGCACCGTGTTCTCCAGCCTGGAGCAAAAGCTGCTATTCTTGACTTCCATCGTCCAAGTCAGCCATACCTGCGGGACTTTCAGCAATGGTATCTCCAATCTATTGTTGTACCAGTCGCCCAGCGCTTCGGCTTAACTGAAGAATATGCTTATATTGCTCCCAGTTTAGAGGGATTTCCCAATGGCTCAGAGCAGGTGCAGTTAGCTTATCGAGCAGGATTTTCTGCTGCTACCCACTATCCCATTGCAGGGGGAATGATGGGAGTATTAGTAGTAAATAAATCCTGATTTAGCGTTAGCGTAGCATGGGCAGGGCAGCGAGCATCGCCCTCGGTGTTAGCTTCATGCTACAGTTTGAATGGGGAATGTGGGTATCAAGTCAGAAATCAGCAGCATAACTCTGCATATGTAAAACGCTTGTCTCTAGCATAATATCCTGAGATTTAGCCAATTCAAAAAAAGAACATGATGAGTACAAAGGAATTGATAAAATTCAGACACATTAAATCAGGAGAATTGGTATGACTGAAACTATTGACCGAGTAAGTTGGATAATCAATGATTTAGAACTATTGCCTCACTCTGAAGGTACAATCTACGAAATAATTGAAGGAAAATTATTTATGACTCGTACCCCTCACCGACGTCATCAACAAATTTGTGGCAGAATTTTTAGTCAATTGAATAATTGGTCAGAATCAACAGGTAATGGAGAAACCATTATTACGCCTGGAATTATATTCTCAGATGCAGATAATGTTATTCCTGATGTAGTGTGGGTAAGCCAAGAAAGATTAGCTCAAATAGAAGATGAAGCCGGACATCTTACCGCAGCACCAGAATTAGTTGTGGAAGTAATTTCTCAAGGGATTGACAACGAAAAACGCGATCGCCAAGTGAAAGTAAAATTATACTCAATTCAAGGCGTAAAAGAATATTGGATTGTAGATCGTTTTCGCAAGCAAGTAGAGGTATATCGCCGAGAAAAAGGAAAATTAACTCTAGTTGCTACCTTATTTGAGAATGATGAGTTAACTTCTCCTTTATTACCAAATTTTGTTGTACTAATTAATCGCTTCTTTTCTGTTAGGTAAAACTTACCCACAGTTAACTATATTGAGCCACTCGCTTTTGTGTGAGGGAGATTGCTTCGATTTGGTTAGGGTTGGTGCATTACGCTTCCGAAGGGCACACCCTACAATCTTAGGCGATCGCACTCTACAAGTAGGGTGCGTTCCCAACGCACCACTATACCGATAGTGTGTGAGTCGAAATTTTGCGAACACCAACAAGCAAGGAGATACCAATGACAAATACCCAGACAATCCTCATTCAAAAAACACCAGGAGTTTGTGGCGGTAATGCTAGGATTCGGAATACTCGAATTCCCGTATGGACATTAATTTCTTTCCGCCAACAGGGAGCATCGGATGAAGAATTACTCAGGAATTACCCTGGATTAACTAAACAAGATTTAGAAGCTGCTTGGGCGTATTATCAAGAACATCCAGGAGAAATTGATCTAATCATCATTGAACAAGATGACTAGGTTTTACGCCAATGAAAATTTTCCTCTCGACCTAGTTAAAGCTTTGCGTCAGTTGGGTTATGATGTGTTAACTTCCTATGAGTCTGGACAAGCCAATCAATCGATTGATGATGAAAATGTCCTGAAGTTTGCCCAGGAAAGGGGAAGAGTAGTTATTACTCTCAACCGTGAAGATTTTATTAGTTTGCATCGACAAGGAATCAAACACAGTGGTATCTTTATTTGTAAAGAAGATAGGGATTATCAGGGGCAAGCACTTAAAATTCATGAATTTCTCTTGAACGAGACACAATCTTTAGAGAGGAGGTTAATTCGGGTTAAAAAGCAAAATCGAAAGGGAATTGCCACCCAAATTTTCGTAATTGAAGAATATTAATCTATTGTCCCATCGCCCTGGGGAAGCTGCTACCCTTAATAATAGCTGCTTATATTCTGATGTTGGCAATGAGGCAAGCGGCACGGGGGACGAGACTAGCAAAGGCTCAGGTTTCTCGTTTACGGGAAACTGTCATCAAAACTGCGGCTAAAGTGAGCGTTTCAGTCAGACGAGTGTTGGTAGAGTTAGCAGCTCATTGTCATGAAAGCCCGTGAAATCAGTCTGATTGCCAAGCGACTTTCCAGTGGCTCTCAACTAATTTTTTCTTAAAACTAAGCCCTCATAGGATTGGTGTATCTAAATGAGTATTTTAGTAGCTAAATGAGGCTTTAATTGTTGATTTAATGCTGTGGATTAATGATTTTTACTTATTCATTTAACTCCACACTTAGGACTTTCCAGAAAGTCTGGAGAACGCGAAGGTGACATCACATCGAGTGCTATAGTGTATGAGGTTTGCTCGTGAGTCAAAAAGTTTTTTAACTACCTTTCTCAAAGAAAATTTATGTTTTGCTTTGACAAAACAGGGATTTGATGTCCCACCATAAATTGAGTAGTCTCCAGTATTTTAAGGGGGTGACATCCTCTGTAATATTTGCTTTTTGCAGCTTGTCCTGAAGGGAAATAAATGCTTCTTCAGCATAGTACCTCTTCCGTAATTTGTGATAGGCATCAAGATCAATCCTGTCTTTGGTTTCACTTTCAGAGAGATAGCTGACCCCCCAAAAAGAAGGAAAATCCACAAATAGTTGCAACTCCTTGAGTGCCGTAAAAAAGCGATAATTTGGAATAGTTGGCTCACCATATATTCCAATATCAACAACAATTTCATCTTGTGCAGAGTCTGGTTTTTGTGGTACAAGTGCATGTCCTGTAGCTTTGGCAGCACAGTTCCATAGAGGATAAACTCCTATATTTTTTTCCACATATTCAATTCCTTCCTGCAAACGGTTGAGGTTAACCACCATGTCTTGAAGGACAATTGCACGCTCCCAAAATTCCTGAGGCATATTGGTTTGAAATCCTTGTTTGCGTACCTTGCGCTCGACCTCTTTATCCAGATAGGTGCGACCCCATCGAGTGTTTTTGAAGAAACTCAGGCCCGCCATAATACCCGACATCCAAAAAGCGCTGCGCTGATGTCGAAACATATAATCGTAGGTCGGCACGATATCAATAGAATTCTTTTCTGCCATTAGGGTTGCGTGTTGGTAGTACCATAGTTCACCGTGCTTTGCAGCATAGTAGATGGGAAGGTCATCTTTTGGGGAGCAATAGTCGCTGTTAACAAGGATATAAGTTCCGGGAGCAATGACAAATCCCTCTACAAAACCATATTTTTGTAGACTTTGACGATATGCTTCTACATACTCCTCGAGTTTCTCAAAACGAATATAATGAGAACATAAATAAGGTTTTGCATCATTCAATCTTAACGTTGCATCAATGACTATTCCCAAGGTGCCAAGGGAACCTGGAAGCATATAGAAAAGATCTTGATTTTCTTTTTCACTCGCTTTAACCAATTGACCATTGCCTAAAACAACGTGCATCGACTCTATTGAATCGGAAAATAAGCCATAGCGATGAGAAGAGGTTTCCAAGCCAAGTCCATTGATCAACCCGGCAACGGTGAAGGTCTCATGTTCGGGGACAACTTGTGGCATTAGTGACTGTTCCAGGGTTTGGCGACACAAGCTTCCCAAGGTGACCGAAGCCTCTACCCGAACAGTCTTTTGAGCCTGATCGATATCGTGAATATGGTTGAGTCTACTGACATCAACACTGTGACAAGCGCGTTTGTATCGCCAATCATGTGGGCGATGCCCAGGCCGCTTTTTGCCAATCGTAAGCCGCTTGTCCGCAGGGCGAGCACAAACCTCATCCATAATCTGGAGTATTCGCTCATCATGTTCCATTTGCACAGCCATTGATTTGACTCCAAAATCTGAGGTTCGGCAATTATACTGCCAAAGCTTCTCTAAGCTTAGTGGCAATACATCATCATGCTGCCAGATCTAAATGCGATCGCAGGATAAAGGCTATAATAAGACAATCCGTGACCATTCCCTGAAACCAGCTACTAAGCGATCGCCCACCTAAATTGTATCATCGCCCTGGGGAAGCTGCTACCCTTAATAATATTGGTGCCCTTTGATGACAACTATTTTGATTGTGCCACTATAGGCTACGGTGTTAGCTTCATGCTACAGTTTGAATGGGGAATGTGGATATCAAGTCAGAAATCAGCAGGATAACTCTGCATATGTAAAACGCTTGTCTCTAGGATAACATCCAGAGATTTAGCCAATTCAAAAAACTTTTGCTCGTCATCAGCATCAAAAGGTACATCTCCAGCTTTGTTTAACATTTGAACCACAGCGAATATCTGATTTTGAGAATTGAACATAGGCAGACAGATCATATTTCGAGTTCTGAACCCAGTTTCCCGATCGACTTCCTTATTAAACCTAGGATCATTGTAAGGATCGGGAACATTGACACTTTTTCCCGTCATGGCTACATAACCAGCAATTCCTGTATTGATAGGAATTTTGATGCTAATCAACTTTCCCTGTGAACCTATAGCATTTGTAGACCAAAGTTGACTCTTCTTTTTATCCACAATAAAAAATGTGACTTTCTCGGCATGCAATATCTGAGCAATTTTTATAGATATAGTCTGAATAATTATCTCTAGTTTATTTTTCAAAGAGTTATCGCTGAGCATATGCATTGTGCGCAAAATCCGCTCAAACTCCTTGTTTAGCTGCTCGAGAAAGTCTGAGAACTGCTCCATTGACAGAGTTTGGAGAAAATCATTAATTTGACTGAGATCGGTTTGTGCGATCGCCGACATTAAATTGCTGATATCTAGTAGAAGTTTGCCTTTAGACGAAGACAAACGGCCATCTTCCAAGCTGATAATGCGATCTGCAATATCTAGAATGCGATTATCGTGAGTAACTAAAAGAATTGTGCATTCTTGCTGCTTCGCCAGTCGCTGTATGATTTCCATTACCCCCCGACCAGTGGTACTATCTAGAGCAGCAGTAGGTTCGTCAGCGAGGATAATTTTAGGTTGATTGACCAAAGCACGGGCGATCGCCACCCGCTGTTTTTCCCCACCAGATAGCTGATCCGGGTAAGAATTAATATGAGCTCCTAGACCAACTGATTCTAGTATCTGTTTCGATTTAAGCAGGGACTTCTCCATCGAAATAGAGTTATCCAGCACCGTAGACATCTGCACGTTCTGAATTGCAGTCAGGGAACCCAATAAATTGTGTGCCTGAAAAATAAAGCCAATTTGTTTGCGCACTTGCTCCAAAAGACTATTACTTGCTCCGTTCAGTTCTTGCCCTAGAACTTTTAGGCTCCCTTCTTGAACAGAACGCAACCCGCCAATCAGCGTCAGAAGTGTCGTCTTACCAGAACCCGATGGCCCAGCCATGATGACAATTTCACCGGGCTGAATATTTGTAGATATGTCAAACAAAATTTGCCGACGCAGATGTCCTTCGCCGTAGTAGTGATTGATTCCTTTAGCACAAATAACTGGTTCTAGTTCCATGAGAATTTCTACGCGTAGATTTCAGCAGGATCGATATTGCGCAGCTTTCTTGCGGCTATAAAACCAGCAACTACGCATATGCCAACTGTCAAAAGAAAAACTAATATGATTACACTAATTTTCATTCTCATTACAAGCCCTGCAATGTTAGAAATCAGTTCATAAACCAATACACTTGATAATAACCCAGGAAAGAACCCCAAAATTGAAATAATAACTGACTGTAAAAAAACAACCGTCAGAAGATATGAGCTAGAGTAGCCCATTGCTCTCAAAGTAGCATACTGAGGCAAATTATCCTCAATGTCTGTATAGATAATATTATAGACTACAACTACCCCAACAACAAAACCGATAACTACTCCTAAACCAAAGATAAAGCCAATAGGTGATGACTCGCTGTAGAAGTCTCTATCTCGTTTCATGAAATCGCCTTTAGTGTAAGCAATCAGATCCGGGAGTAACGCCATGTTTAATTCTTTCACTAATTGATTAATATCAGTACCTTTAGATACCTTGATTAAACCTAAATCAATATTGTCTAAATTGGGCCGCAGCTCGCTTCTAAAACCAGAGGGAGTTGTAGCAAATGTCCTTAAAAAGTTTAGATCGCTCATGATTAGGTTGCCATCGGTAGCAAAATCCGAGCCTATTTTAAATTCGCCCACTATTTTAAAGCGGCGATTCGATAGTTCACAAAAATCTCCTATCTCTAACGTGTCAAACCCATACTCGCGACGAGATCGGCGATCTATAAGTAAAGTATTTTCAGTTTGTAGAGCAGTTGCTGCTGCTCGAACCTCCTCAATTTGAAACACTGGGTGAGCGGTATTAAACGCAAAAACCCTGATAGGAATTCCTTTTTTCGTTTGTTTGTTTTTCCAATTCCCCCTAGTGATATACAGAGGGTAGACGGCTTCAATTCCTTCAAACCCTTTTAATCGATATAGCTTATTCCTATCAAAAGTTCGCTCAATAACGGTGACATATCGGTTCTTATTAGACACGATCAAGTCCGTATTTAGCAATCGAATAAATTCAACGCTACTATCTAGGAAGGCATTGTTAAATCCCAATTGGGAAAACATAAGAAATACAGTCAATGTAACTGAACCTATAGCTGGCAAGAATCGTTTTTTATTGCGAATCAGATTTTTCCAAGCTAGAGATAATTTGAATAACAAGAGTTTAATCATAGCTAAAATATCTCTGCTGGATCGACAACTAAGACCTTGCGAAGGGCAAGAATACCAGAAGTAATGCACATCATCAAGGTTAATAGAAAAACAAAAATTACACTACCAATCGTCATTGTAATGGGTAGTCTTGTAGCGATAAAAATCAATTTGTAAATTCCAAAAGCCAGAAATAATCCTGGCACAAACCCCAATACAGTCAGGATCGCTGATTCCTGCAAAACTACTTTAGACAAACGCAAGTTACTATATCCCATTGCCTTAAGGGTCGCATACTCATGTAGATGCTCTGCCACATCAGCATTAAGGATTTGGTAAACAATCACAACACCGACTATCAAAGCTGTAACTCCGCCAATAGTTATGATTAGACCAATAGATGTAGATCTGACCCAGTAGTTCTGATCTCTGATTTCTGCCTCACGACGACTGAGGACATCAACATCGAAGGGAAGTATATTGCGCAGGCTCTCGACCATAGCATCAACATCTGTGCCTGGTTCAACTGTAATCAGACCAAGATTGATGTCGTCAAGGGTGGGGATCTTACTATAACGAATAAAATTTTGATCGCTCATAATCACAGTACCATCACACCGAATAGTATTACTCATCTCAAACAGACCGACAATTTCAACATCGCGATCGCCAAGCTCCGTTTTAACGCCGACAACTCTGGGACCGAACTCATCCCGGGACAAACGATTCATAAGTACTGTATCTTGTTGCCGTAGTGCTGGGAGCTGTTCGTTAACCGTTGGGAGTCGAAATGCTTTGTCACTAGGCTTTAATCCCAACAGGAGAATTGCTCGCAGCTTTTTCGTTTCGGGATTGCGCCATTCTCGGAATGAAATATAGATTGGCATGACAGACGCTACGCCATCAACTCCTGCAGCCTGATACAATCTGCGCCGGAAAAAAGGTTGGGGAGATAGCACCTCTGGGGATTTGGGCGAAACTAAGATAATGTCAAAGTTGAGGTTGTCATACAACACAGTCGCCGATTTCAAGACAGCACTAAAAATGCCCAGTTGTATAAAGATTAATGTCACAGTAAAGCTGATGGCCGATACTGCAACTATAAGCCGAAATTTTACATGAACTAAATTCAGCCACGCCAAAGGAGGCCCGCTCCAGCCTGGCGATCGCCTACCTAAGCGTCTGAGAAGAAACATTTGCTGCTACTAATAAACCCCGATCTATGGGAACATCCAAAAAACTAATTCTTATTTTTTTAGTAACTTACTAAAGTTTAGCACTCCACAACCACAAGATAATCAGCGAAGCCCCTTCCGCGACGCTCCGCTAACGCCAACAATAGTTGGCGCTAACTGTCCTAATTATGGTATAATAAAAAAAGAGTTGTTCTATTTTGTCTAATGGCTATAACATCAAGCGATCGCCTGAAATATAACCCCCATCAGATCAGTAGGTTGTCATTAATCTGTTTGTGAGAAATGGGGGTTATGACTGTTGCTAGGCGATTGTTTGGAAAATGAGAAGACAAGAATGAGAAGACATAGTAAATTGCCCTTTGATTGGCCAGAGCCAGATTCCCTTGACCTCGATATACATGATTTACCACATCGTTCGTCTTCAACAGAATGGTGGTATGTCAACAGCCATCTTCCAACAAAAGAAGGACGTTGTTTTTCTGTTTTTGCATCATTTTTCCGGATGAGACTGGATAAATCAGAATGGGTCGAAGGGCGAGAGTATTGTCATTCGCTGGTCTGGGGGCTTATCGATCTAGATAACCAAGATTATTATCCAGTGTCATACTTTGAAAACACTGCACCCCAGATCATTAAAAAACGGCTTCTGAAAGGCGAGGGTCCTCGCGATCCCAGGATGAAGCGGGCTTTGACAGAGGTCGTTGAACAAGGACATCTCCCACGACCTGATCGATTGTGCAAAGATGCTCCCAAAGTAGGCACGGAAAAACTCTTCATCGATTTTGGTGGAGATCGATTTTTCAAACTTGATGATGGGAGTTATTGTCTGGAAATCTGGGACGATGAGCGTAATCTGGGAAGTACTTTAATCTTCCAACCCCAAAAAAAGTTTATTCGCCACGGAGATAATGGGGTTGTCAGTGGTGCACATGGAGAAGAGATGTTCTACTACTTCAACCCTCGCTGTCAGGTAAGGGGTTGGATCCAACTGGGAAAAGAACGTTTTGAATGCATTGATGGACTTGGATGGTACGACCGCGAATTCGGTCGGAGTACTGCCGGAGATGAGCAACAAGTGGGTTGGTGCTGGCTCTCCACACAGCTCAACGATGGAACGGAGTTGTCTGTTTACGATCTATTTGATCGAGAAAAAGCCAATGTTAGCTGTGGGCATTGGGCTGTGTACATCGAAAAAGATGGTATGGCCAAGCGGTATGAAGATTTTACTTTGACCAAGACAAAAAGCTGGCGAAGTTGCAGTACCTTTACTGATTTCCCCATTGCTTGGTCTCTCAGTATACCCACTTTAGAGCTTAAGTTAGAGGCACATGCTCTCTTTGCACAACAGGAAGTTATCACCGCCAATTCTGAACCCTCGTTTTGGGAGGGTCGAGTTAAGGTAGTCGGATCAATCAGAGGAAACCCTATTGAAGGGCCGGGTTTTGTAGAATGTGCTGGCTTTAACTTTTTACGGGATCTCGATGATTTCTATGCCTCTGTCGGCGATTCAACACGCAAAGCCATCGCGCGTCTGCTACCCAAAAAGCCCAATCAAGAGGCAGTGAAGCTTCTATCTGGAACAAGCAATTGGCCTCATATCACAAAGGGGATCGAGTCTATACAGATTTCTCAGCTCATTAGTAGGCCATTGCGTACCATTATCGACCGAGGGGGTAAAGCATGGCGCTCTTATTCCTTGCTCATTAGCTGTGAGATTGTTGGAGGTAATCCCAATGACTATGAGCATTATCTCGCTTTGCCGGAGATCTTACATTCAGGCTCGTTGATTGTGGATGATGTTCAAGATCGTTCTACAGTGAGGAGAGGAGGTCCTAGCTGCCATCTGATGTATGGAGAACCACTTGCTATTAATGTAGGCTGTGCAGCTTATTTCCTCTCTGAGTTGGTTTTGGCTGGCGATCAAGAACGCATCCCGCAAGAAGCCCAACTTTCTCTATACCGCTTGTATTTTGAATTGCTTCGTGCCGCTCATGTAGGACAAGCCCTCGATCTTGCAGGTGTGGGAGACTTTGTTTTGCCCGCCATAGAAAGTGGAGATATTTCAACCTTAGAACAAAGAATCCTGACAATTCATCGCCTCAAATCTGCTGTTCCTGCACGGGTTAGTGCGGAAGGGGGAGCAATCTTAGGTGGGGGGAATTCTACACAGATCAAAGCCATTGGTGATTATGTAGAGTCCTTGGGATTAGCCTTTCAAATCGTTGATGATGTACTCAACCTCCGTGGATTCAAGACAGAGTTGAAGGAGAAAGGAGAGGATCTACGGGAAGGGAAATTAACAATGCCTGTGGTCAAAGCGTTTGCGAGGTTGCAAGCATCAGAAGCAAGATCTTTGTGGGAGAAGATCCAACGCAAGCCAAAGGAGCCCGCTCTTGTCAGCCAACTGATTGACGAGATTGAAGCATGTGGAGCACTTGATGCTTGTATGAAGATGGCTGAAGAATTGGTGGAATCTGCATGGCAGGAATTTTCCCCTCATTTCCCTGACTCTTTTACAAAAATGCGCTTCCGAGCTTTCGGCTTTTATCTGTTGGAAAGACATTATTAAAGTACAAGCTACTGAGTCGCACTACATCCTCCAGATGCAAGGGGATGTAGTACTTCCCACTTATTTATCGTCAGGAGATCTACCTTTGAAGCATGAAGAAGTGGTATCAATCACAACATTACTTTGGATCGCAATGATTTGGGGTCTTCATCTTTATCCGCTATCGTGGGCAAAACGCTTTGGCAAAAATGCCTTTTGGGATTATATTCGTCTGCTCAAACCTTTGTACCACGCAAATTTTTTATTTGTTATCCTCGGCATTATCTATCTCGAAAAGCCTTTGGAACGCTCCATGATTTTCGATGTCGGTCTCTTTTATATCAGTTTCAACATCTTTTTGTATGGAGGAATCTACACCTTCAACGCCTGGAAAGATAAAGAACAGGATGCAGCACATCCCCGCAAGCGCGAGCGACCTGTGGCTTCAGGAAGAATTTCCTCTACACAGGCCATTATTACGAGCATTCTGGGATTTTGTCTTGCCTTTACTACAGCTTTTTTGTGGTTTTGTCCCAATATCCTCAAGGGCTTCTTTGCGATCATTTTGGTAAACCTTTTCTATACCCTTTATGCCCGTTCTCTCCCTTATCTCGATGTAGCAATCAGTGGTTTAACCTATCCATTGCGAACCTGGCTAGGCTCTCAATTGGTGGGAATCAATCTTCCCCTATTCACCTTACTCGCAGTATATTGTCTGGCCATCGTTATGATTAGCGGTCGCCGCTTGTTAGAACGACGGCTACTCAAATGGGATAACCACAAAGGCTATCCACAAAAAACACTCGAATATATCCATATCTGTGGTTTATTGGGGGTGTTACTTTCGGGCTTACTTGCTCTTCCTCATGAACCCTATATCTATGCACGTGTTGTGATTTATGCAGCCTTTTTTGCTTATGCATCCAATCAGAGCACAGGATGGAAATCACTTCTCCTCGTATTCGTAGTCTTTGGCGTAACAGCGTTTACTCTTCCCTTTGCACAAGCTCAGGGAAGGAACTTTTTTGTGGGCGATTCTCTTGGGATTTGTCTGATTACCTTGTTGATCGTATCATTTGGACGCAATGCACTTGACCGAGTATTCCAACTTACTTTTACAACCTGAGCATCATGAATATCAGAAAATGATTTTAGTGCCGAAAATCTAACTACAGGAGTAGTCACCGAAGCGATCGTCATCGTGGGTTGTATCAATTAGGAGCTGGTGCTCGCGCTCCTTACACATCTGGTAGATATGGAACAGTTTCATCTCTCAAAGCGCGAGACATCAAATACTGCCAGAAAGAAAAAGCCAACTTCCAACAGGTCTTTTTCAGCCCAGTAAAAGTATCGCTCCCCCGGCGCCCATTGTCATGACGAGTGCCACCGCTAATCTTCCGCCTGGTGACATATTCTCGAATGTCAGTCTCAGCAGCATTGTTATGCAGAGGTACTTGGGGTGAATCTAGAACCCGCATTAACTCATCTTTATGGCTCACGGGGCGGTCACAGAGCTGCGGAGCAGGGGCGCTAGCCTAGGTGCGCCTACGGCGAGCGCCGGAGCCAAAACTGTTCTCTCCTCACGAGAGTCAGTGAAGGAATCGGATGGTATATAAAAAAGGAGTTATTCTATTTTGTCTAATGGCTACAACAAATTTCAGTGAAAAATCTAATAGGAAGCTATGGCTAGCTGCCATTAAGCCCCCAATGTATACTGTTGCCATTATCCCAATTACAGTGGGAACAGCGGTGGCTTTTGCAGAAACGAGCATCTTTCACTGGCAAATATTTTTCACATTCTTAAGTTCAGCAATTTTGATTATTGCTTGGCTGAATCTCAGTAATGATGTCTTTGACTCAGAAACAGGGATTGATAAAAACAAAGCCCACTCGGTAGTTAACTTGACTGGGAATAAATCCTTGATTTTCTGGTTGAGTAATTTATTCCTAGGGTTGGGCATCCTAGAAATTATTGGCATCGCCTGGTGGCAGCGAGACTGGACGGTAGTGGTACTGATATTGCTTTGTTGTGCCTTGGGGTACAGTTACCAGGGTCCCCCCTTTCGTCTCGGTTATCAAGGATTAGGGGAGATTATTTGCTTTATTACCTTTGGTCCTCTGGCGATCGCCGCTGCCTACTACTCTCAAGCCCAAACCTTTTCCCTTACAGGCTTGGCGGCTTCAGTGATTATTGGCATTAGCACCTCAATTATTTTGTTTTGCTCCCATTTTCATCAAGTTGAGGAGGATCTGGCAGCGGGAAAGCGATCGCCCATTGTCCGCCTCGGTACTGGTAGAGGTTCGGTGGTGTTAGCCTGGTCTACAGCAAGCATTTTCGCCTTTACAACAATATTTGTAGTGTTCGGTTATTTCCCCTGGTGGGGCTTACTCACTTTTGCCAGTTTGCCCTTTGCTTATCAGTTAGTCCGCCACGTTCGGCAGTATCATGACCAACCAGAGAAGGTGAGCAATTGTAAATTTATTGCTGTTAATCTCCATTTTTCCAGTGGGATGCTTTTGGCATTGGGGTTTGTTCTGCCAAGTATCTTGTCAGGCTGAGAAGGTGTTTGAAAAGTCTGTATGTAAGAGCGGAGCATCAAAAGTGGTGGGCTACGGCGCTTGGAATCTACCAGTTACTTGTTCTCAATTCCAGAGTCGCCGCGCCTAACCCACCCTACGATCGACTTTTCAAACACACTCTGAGATTTGGCTTCATTCATCCCTCAACCATTCAAACTGGACTCGTTGCTTAATAATTATTGACAATTCTTACACGACTAGAGTCAAGCAAAGATTATCAAGATGGACTACAGATTTCAATTTCGTCCTTATCAGCGCCATTTCCGCCAACCCCTGAAAACCAGTCATGGTAGTTGGGAAGTTCGAGAAGGGATTATCCTCCGTCTTACTGATGATGTTGGTAAGGTTGGCTGGGGGGAAATTGCCCCCTTACCCTGGTTTGGTTCCGAAACTTTAGAAGAAGCGTTAGCGTTTTGTCGCCAATTGGGGGAGGAGGTAACAGGGGAAGAAATAGAAGGGATTCCAGAAGAGTTGTCTGCTTGTCAGTTTGGTTTTGAGTCGGCGGTGGAAGATTTATCTCGCGCTAAGGCGCTAAGGCGCAAAGAAGGGGACAAGGGGGCAAGGAGAAGATGCTTCTACAGTTGTTTGTTACCTGCGGGCGAAGCAGCTTTACAGGAGTGGCAAACAGTTTGGGAAAAGGGGAACAGAGGGGACAAGTGGGCAGGAAAAGGTGACAAGGAGAGAATTTCCCAATTACCAGTTACCTTTAAATGGAAGATTGGGGTGAGATCGATTGAAGAGGAAATCAAGGTGTTTGGGCAGCTTGCCCAGGCGTTACCAGCAAGGGCAAAGTTACGACTGGATGCCAATGGGGGACTTTGTTTGGAGGAGGCGAAGGAATGGCTGAGGGTGGCAGATAAGGCGGGTATAGTTGAATTTGTGGAACAACCTCTATGTCCTCAACAGTTCGACTTGATGTTGGAGTTGAGTGCTAACTATTCTACTCCTCTGGCTTTAGATGAGTCGGTTGCCAATCTGAAGCAGTTAGAGGATTGTTATCGGAAGGGGTGGCGAGGGATATTTGTGATTAAGGCGGCGATCGCTGGTTCCCCCAAACGCCTGCGCCAGTTTTGTCAGGAACATGAAATTGATGCTGTATTCTCCTCGGTATTTGAAACCGCAATTGGCTCAGAAGCAGCATTGCGCTTAGCAGCAGAACTTTCTCCCACTAATCGGGCAGTTGGTTTTGGGGTTAACCATTGGTTTAGGGAAGATGAGGAAAATTGGTTAGAGAATCTGTGGAACAACTATTAACCTATCTCAAACAACGCGGTGGTGAAGATTGGCTGATTGGTTATGATAACAACCAATTTAACCGCCTCACAGAAGAATTATACGGGCAATTAACCCAACTCTCAAAGGGGAGAAAACCACCAAAAATACTTCTAGGTGAACAAAACCCCATACGCTTTCTTGCCTCTTTCCTCGCTGCTGTTGCTGCTAATTGTCCCATTTTCCTCTGTAATCCCCATTGGGTACAAAAGGAATGGCAACAAGTCTTTGATTTAGTCCAACCCGATTTAATTTGGGGACTGGGGACTGGGGACTGGGGACTGGGGACTGGAAACTGGGAAGATATTAACCTCTCCTCATCAAAACTCAAAACTCAAAACCCAAAACTAATAATGATTCCTACTGGGGGTTCATCGGGTAAAATACGCTTCGCTATCCACACCTGGGAAACCCTGACAGCTTCGGTAAGGGGATTTCACCGCTATTTCGGAGAAAAAACAGTCAATTCCTTTTGTGTCTTGCCTATATATCATGTCAGCGGTTTGATGCAATTTCTCCGTTCTTTTCTTACCCGTGGGCGTTTAGTAATTTTGCCCTACAAAGCCTTGAAAACAGGTGAAAGGGGGAAAATTGACCCTAGAGAGTTTTTCATCTCCCTAGTGCCAACTCAGCTACAATTCCTGCTACAATCTGACCCTGGTTGGTTATCTCGCTTTCATACGGTACTCCTCGGAGGTGCCCCCGCTTGGCAATCACTTCTGAATACTGCCAGAAAGCATAATATCCGATTAGCCCCTACCTATGGCATGACCGAAACAGCCTCCCAAATTGTCACTCTTAAACCAGAATATTTTCTTAAAGAGAATAATAGCAGTGGTCAGGTTTTACCCCATGCCCAGGTGACAATTCGCAGTGCCACAGGTGAGTTATTAGGAATTAATCAAATCGGAATAATTTCTATTCAAGCGGATTCCCTTTGCCTTGGTTACTATCCTCAAACTTTTACCAATCAGCAGTATTTTAAACCCGATGACTTGGGATTTTTTGATGCTAAGGGTTACTTAAATATTATTGGGCGACGCAGTTATAAAATTATTACTGGAGGGGAAAATGTCTTTCCAGCAGAAGTGGAAGCAGCAATTTTAGCCACCCAATTAGTTACAGATATTTGTGTGCTTGGTTTACCCGATCAAAAGTGGGGGCAAGTGGTGACAGCAGTTTATGTTCCCAAACAGCCAGATATATCTACAGAAGTAATTAAAACAGCTATTGAGAATAAATTAAGTAAGTTTAAACAACCTAAATATTGGATTAAAATTAAAAGTTTGCCGCGAAATCAGCAAGGAAAAGTCAATTATGAGCGAATAAAAATAATTGCTCAAGTTAATGTCAAAGGGAACAGGGAACAGGGAACAGGGGAAGAAAAAGACAGAAAATTCATAAAGGGATTTTAGACACCGATTCAGTATTAGTCCTAAATTTAAGCAATTGCTTGCACTAATTTTTCGATAAGGTGATAAAATTACCAAAGGCCCCGATTGTTTTGAATTTTGCGCCGGGAACTTCTGTAGTGTAAATGCTAAAAAACACTAGATTATGGCGCTTGGTAGCAGCGTCGATCATCGGATTTATTACTGCCTTAGGAAGAAATTTTATCTTGTCTACCCAATTTTTACATTCTTCACTTTTTTTACAAATAGCCTCTGCTGCCTCGTTAACAAATCTGTTTGAGGCATAATCAGTGTAGGCTTGTTTGTTGGGATTCGTTACCAACATCGCAACTGGGAGAACAGCAAGGGCGATAGCACTTTTACTAAGATTACCAGCCATAGGATAATGCCTCCTTATTTTGCTAGTTTTTCTCTCTAACCTCTAATTATATCTTGCTTTCCTGTAGGTTGGGTTGAGGGATTTCACCAACCCGGCAAGAGATAGGAAGCACCAATTGCCCAACCTACTATAGCAGTTCTATAAACTGGAGTTTAGACTAGGAGTTAATTCGTTTGAATCAGGTGCTACCTGGCTGTGCCTCCTCGATTACAATTATGGGTCATCCGAGTATCCACCGACGAGACCCGCGCTTCTATGCTGCCTTGGTCCTCAATCAGATTCTGGGGGGCTCGCCCTTATCTAGAGCATCGATTCAGTAATACATTTTCGGCTGGGGAGGGCACGGCGTTTTGGTACTTTTGGCTTTCTGACAAAGTTTTTTGATGCCGTGCCCCTACATTTATCTACCATTTATCACAGATATCCT
>JBFRWF010000080.1:0-17283 GCA_051439465.1 Xenococcaceae cyanobacterium
CTCCCCCTGCTTCCCCTGCTCCCCCTGCTCCCCCTGCTCATCTCAACTATAAATGTAAAAAACCTACACTTGTAAGCTCCCCCTCTCCCCCTCTCCCCGTCTATAGTGTTACTCTGTTTTGAACCATACCAAGGATTCTTCTGGGGAGTTGCAGAAAATTTTGTTAAGTGCTAATATAGGATTGAGATCGCAGAAAACCTACCTTCACCATAGATTAAGTGGCAACGCCTTTTCTGGAAGGCAAGGCCAAACCAAGATCTAGGAAGATGCGACTATGATAAGGAGAGAAAAGGAAGCTGCGAGATCAGTTCACCTGAGAATGGTTGTGGAGGAAACCTTGGAAAATCCAATATTTAGTTGTTGATGGGCTGAGTCAGCGAAGGACAAAGCCCATCAACTTGTCGTATTTAAGTGCTTGCTGAACAATTTCATTCGTAAAATGAGCCAAGCTCTCGACTGTCACTGCCTTTGGCTAGATTTTGTCTATCATCACTTCTTTCACTAACAACACCTTTTATCGCCTGCCGTCAGAAAAAAGCCTAAATCGATGGCGCGAGGCAACTCCCCCAGACTTCGTCTTTGCGGATTTTCTCCACAAGTTATCCCGCAAGATAGTCAACGTTCTGCGTCAGCAGTGGCGAAGCCTAAACCAAGTGATTGTGGTGGAAAATCTCAACGTCAAGAGCATGGTGAGAAACCACAATTTAGCTAAAGCTATTAGTGATTGTGGCTGGGGGATGTTCTGTACCATGCTTAAATACAAGACAGAGCAAGAAGGAAAGGTCTACCAAGAGGTATTTCCTAGCTCTAAAACGTGCCACGTTTGTCTTAATCAAGTAGGTAGCTTACCCCTTGATATCAGAACTTGGACTTGTGAGCATTGCAAAACTAACCATGATCGAGATATCAACGCGGCGATCAACATTAAAAATGAAGGCTTGCGGATATTGTCGTTAGGAACTAGCGATACTGCCCTTGGAGGAAGTATAAGACGGACTGGTAAAACTTCGGTTTTGCTAGACGCAATTTCCGATGAATTGGGAAGCCGCGCATCTACTGCATAGCAGTGATGCGCGGTAGTTCACCAACTGAATTGGAATCTTAAAAATGAAAATTGGCGCTGCTTATTTTAGTAAAGGTCATTGTGAATTCACCGTTTGGGCTCCTTTATTGCAGAAAGTTGCAGTCCAAATCATAGCCCCTGAAAAACGTCTGATTCCCATGGAGAAATACGGAAGGGGATACTGGCAAACCACAGCCACCGATATTGCTCCTGGTACCCTCTACCTTTATCAACTTGAAGGCGCAACTACCCACCCCGATCCCGCTTCCCACTCCCAACCCCAGGGAGTTCATGCTCCTTCTCAGGTAGTTGACCACAGCGCCTTTACCTGGAAAGATGCAGATTGGGCTGGCATTCCTCTAGAAGACCTGATCGCCTACGAGTTGCACGTTGGCACATTCACTCCAGAAGGTACTTTTGAGGCAATTATTCCCCGTATCAGTCAACTGCGGGAGCTGGGTATCAACGCAATTGAACTGATGCCTGTGGCTCAATTTCCCGGGGAGCGCAACTGGGGCTACGATGGGGTTTATCCCTTTGCCGTCCAGGATTCCTACGGCGGCGTTGATAGAATGAAGCAACTGGTCAATGCTTGCCACCAACAGGGCATGGCTGTCATCCTAGATGTGGTCTACAACCATTTTGGTCCGGAAGGCAATTACACCAGCAATTTTGCACCCTACTTTACAACCAAGTATCAAACTCCCTGGGGGAGTGCAATTAACTTTGACGGCGCTCACAGTGACGGCGTGCGCAACTTCTTTATCGAAAACGCCCTATACTGGTTCAGAGAATATCACGTCGATGCCCTGAGATTAGATGCCATTCACGCCATTTACGACTTCAGTGCCAAGCATTTTTTGGTCCAATTGGCAGAAGCTGTCTCTGAATTTTCCAAACAGCAGGGTCGAAAATTTTATCTGATCGCTGAAAATGACTTAAACGACGTCCGGGTGATTCAACCCCAGGATTTAGGGGGCTATGGTATTGATGCACAGTGGAGTGACGACTTCCATCACAGCCTGCACACCTTGCTCACGGGTGAACAGCAGGGATATTATCAAGATTTTGGTCGCTGCGATCAGTTAGAAAAAGCCTTGGGCGAAAGTTTTGTCTATTCCTGGCAGTATTCCCCCTATCGCCAGCGCTACCACGGCAGTTTTGCAGGCGATCGCCCCGCTTCTCAGTTCGTCGTCTACTCTCAGAATCACGACCAAATTGGCAATCGGATGCTAGGGGAACGCTTGTCTGGACTGGTGTCCTTTGAAGCTCTAAAACTATCTGCTGGAGTGGTTTTGCTGTCTCCTTACATTCCACTGCTGTTCATGGGTGAAGAGTACGGTGAAGAGGCTCCCTTCCTTTACTTTATCAGCCACTCCGATCCAGATTTGATTGAAGCAGTGAGGCAGGGGAGAAAAAAAGAATTTAAAGCCTTTCAATGGCAAGGGGAGCCGCCAGATGCCCAGAGTCCTGAAACTTTCCTGCAGTCTAAACTGAACTGGAACCAGCGCACGGAAGATAAACACCAAGTTCTGCTAAAATTCTATCAGCAGTTAATTCAGCTCCGTCGCCAAGTTCCGGCATTGAGGCAGCTTGAGCGGCAAAGCTTAGAAGTTAGCAGCGTCGAAAAGGAGAAGCTTTTATCACTCCGCAGATGGAGTCAGGATAGCCAAATCTTCTGCATCATGAATTTCAGTGAGCAAACAGCAACTTTGAGGACTGCACTGCCAAGAGCCAATTGGCAAAAGCGATTGGACTCATCCGATTCTCAGTGGCTAGGAAATGGTTCTGCATTGCCTCAAATATTAACTCAGGATCGGGATTTAACCATTCTACCTCAAAGTTTTGCGCTCTACGAAATTGAATAATCGCAATCACTCAAAAGTAAAGTATCAATCATGCGTATTCTAGCCGCAACCTATCGGATTCAGTTCAATCCTGCCTTTGATTTTGAAGCAGCCAGAAAGATTGTGCCTTACTTAGCTGAACTAGGCATTTCCGATCTCTATGCTTCACCTATTTTGAACGCACCCCACCTAAATTAAAGATTATAGGTGGGGATTCATTCGCTAAGAAACAGCAGCATATATTGGCTGAAAGAATACATTGTGGTTTAGTCCGTTTACGGGTTCAGTATGCCTAAAATTCGACCTTTCAAGGTTGGGTATGTCTATTTTTCCTATTTTTGAAGATGTCTAATAAGCTCATCCAGTTACTTGATTTTCTCGTCAAGTCAAAGGTGTTAAAACTAATTTCAGGTATGGTTAGCCATCCAAACTTGCTGCGATCGCCTCTGGAACAAAATCTGCTGCAAGCATTGATATAAGGATTTCAGCGATTACCGAAAGTGTACGGTATTGAGAGGTGTGAATTTTATAATCTAGACCGTTTTGACGACCACCCTGTCAAGAGTTTCGCGGACTTTGTACGAACAAAGTACAGAATTTGCTTTGACATCGTGAAAACACCATGTTATATTCTATGTATATTGACTTAGTATTTTGTACTAACAAAGTAATAGTGGCTTGTTTGGAATTCCTTCCTGGAAGCCGTTTGTAGATATTGCTTCCTTAAGGGGAATATATATATTTGCAGCCACTATCTGAAGAATAATTGAGGTTATTTCATGCTGAATAGCAAGACGAGTTTTCCGGCTGCCGATAGTGCATTTTTTGCATCTATCCGGCCACAAGTACCCACTCGTCAGCCGATCGCGCTCATTTCTGTGCATGGTGACCCTGCGGTTAATTTTGGCAAAGAAGAAGCAGGAGGCCAGAATGTTTATGTGCGCCAAGTGGGTGAAGCCCTTGCCAACTTAGGATGGCAGGTGGATATGTTCACCCGTAAGAGCGATTCCAACGACGATGAGATTGTGCAACATTCTCCCCATTGCCGCACCATTCGTCTCAAAGCAGGCCCCGAAGCCTTTGTGCCCCGCGATCGTTTATTTGAACATGTGCCTGAATTTGCCGAAGCTTTTGCCAAGATTGCTGCCAAAAAGGGCTATCCTATCGTCCATACAAATTACTGGTTGTCCGGTCGGGTTAGTCTGTTTCTACAACAAAAGTACAACTTGCAGTGGGTTCACACCTATCACTCTTTAGGAGCAGTGAAATATCAGTCCGTAGATCAGGTACCCACGATCGCTCAGATTCGTTTGGATGTAGAAAAGCAAATTTTGGAGAACGCCGATCTTGTGGTCGCCACCAGTCCCCAGGAACAGGAGCACATGCGCTCCCTGGTTTCCCGTAAGGGCAACATTGATGTGATCCCCTGTGGTACGGACATCAGCAACTTTCAGGCAATACCCCAAACCCAGGCAAGAGCAAAATTGGGTCTAAATCCACAAGAAAAAACCGTGCTGTATGTAGGACGGTTTGATCCCCGCAAAGGCATTGCAACATTGGTCAAGGCTTGTGCCCAACTGAAGCAACGGAGTGCAGTGGACAAACTCCGGCTCATCATTGTGGGTGGGAGTGATCCAAATCGCAGTGATGGGGCTGAACGACAGCGTATTGAGCAAATTACCCAGTATTTGGGGTTGGCGGATTGCACAACGTTTGCGGGTCAGGTGGGTCACGATCGCTTGCCGCTGTACTATGCTGCCGCTGATGTGTGCGTCGTTCCCAGTCACTACGAACCGTTTGGGTTGGTCGCGATCGAAGCGATGGCCTGTGGAACCCCTGTGATTGCCTCCAATGTGGGAGGACTCAAGTTCACCGTAGTGCCGGAAGAAACCGGACTCTTGGCTCCACCCAAGGATGAGGCTGCTTTTGCCCAGGCGATTAAGCGTATCCTCAATAATCCTCAATGGGCAGCACAACTCAGACAAAATGCCACCCAGCGAGTTCAGGAAAACTTTAGTTGGACTGGGGTAGCGACCCAACTCAGTGAGCTTTATCGTTACCTGTTGGCATCATCCTTGATGCAGTCTCACCTACGCCTATCTGATTTTTCTGGAGGGATTGCCGCGCTCTAACCTGCTGAAAAAGTCTTAGCCAGACTCTAATTTGATTAACAACAGAATCTCTGAATTTTGTAGGTTGGATTGAGTAAGGTAGGATGGGCGCGGGCACTTGCCCGCGCCCATCTTGAATCATAATTTTTGAACTACAACTAATTGCCAGAACAATCATGCAAAACTTTATTCAAGCTGTAATCGATGGTGGTGAACAAAACGATCTGCGTCAATTTTTAAGTGAATTACAACAGCAAGATAAGCCTTATCTGCTGCGAAATGATATTGTTACTGCTTTTTCAGAATACTGTAATAAATTTGAGAAGCCCGAGTCATTTTATGGCAGTTCTTGTTTAGGAAGATTGATTAATCGTACCCAAGAAATCATTGTCATTGATGGCAGTTTTTGTATGATTACTCGCCCAAAAATTGCCCAGGAAGAAGTTTTTCATGTGTTTCCAGATCTAACATTTGAACCCATGTCGATTCAGGATTTGTTGGATTTGCGCGATCGACTGGTCAATGCCTATCAGCCTTATAATGGTGATGTTTTAGAGATAGATTTTAAGCCATTTTACGATTATTCTCCTAAAATTCGTGACTCTAAAAATATCGGGAAAGGAGTTCAGTTTCTTAACCGTTATATGTCCAGCAAATTGTTTCAAGAGCAAAAACAATGGCTGGCAAGTCTTTATGAATTTTTGAAGTTGCACCAATATGATCGAACTCAACTGTTGATCAATGGCCGTATTCAAAACGAACAGCAGCTATCGGATCAGGTGAAGCAAGCTTTAGGTATCGTTAGCGATTTGCCTACCGACGAACCTTATAAAAATTTTCAATATGATTTACAAGATTTAGGCTTTGAACCGGGTTGGGGAAATACTGCTGGCCGAATCAAAGAAACCCTGGAAATTTTGGATGAATTAATCGACTCCCCTGACAACAGTTTGCTGCAAGACTTTGTTTCTCGCATTCCCATGATCTTTAAAATTGTGCTGGTTTCAGTGCATGGGTGGTTTGGTCAAGAAGGGGTATTGGGTAGGCCGGATACAGGAGGTCAAGTCGTTTATGTGTTAGATCAAGCTCACAGTTTGGAGCAAGAAATGCAGGAAGAAGCACGTCTTGCGGGTCTGGAAGATTGGGTAGAACCCAAAGTCTTGATCTTGAGTCGGCTAATTCCTAATGCAGACGGTACGACGTGTGATCTACCGTTAGAAAAAGTACAGGGAACAACGAATGCATGGATTTTGCGAGTTCCATTTCGGGAATTTAATTCAGAAGTGACCAAAAACTGGATTTCTCGCTTTGAAATTTGGCCTTATTTGGAAACATTTGCGGTTGATGCCGAGCGAGAATTGAAAGCTGAGTTTCAAGGTTTACCAGATTTGATTATTGGCAATTATACAGATGGCAACCTGGTTGCATTTCTGCTATCTCGTCGTATGGGAATTACCCAATGTAACATTGCCCATGCTTTAGAAAAATCCAAGTATCTGTTCAGCAATCTTTATTGGAAAGATTTAGAAGATAGCTATCACTTTTCGTTGCAATTCACAGCAGACTTAATTGCCATGAATGCAGCGAATTTCATTATCAGCAGTACCTACCAGGAAATTGTAGGGAGGCCAGATAGTATCGGACAGTACGAATCCTATAAGTGTTTCACCATGCCTGAGCTTTATCATGTTGTGAATGGTATTGAATTATTCAGTCCTAAATTTAATGTTGTACCACCTGGAGTTAATGAAAGTGTCTATTTCCCTTTTGATCGTGTCGATGATCGTAATTTATCACTCCGCGATCGCCTGGATTCCCTCTTATTTACTGACACGGATCCAGCTCATATTTTTGGTTATCTTGATGAGCCTCAAAAGCGTCCCATTTTCTCAATGGCCCGCTTAGATCAGATTAAAAACCTAACAGGATTGGCAGAATGTTTTGGCCAAAGTTTAGAATTGCAAAAGCACTGTAACTTGATTCTCATTGCCGGTAAATTGCATACAGAGGATTCAGACGATCATGAGGAAATTAGCTCAATCGAGAAATTGTATTCCATTATTGAACAATACAGGCTTCAAGGCAAGATTCGCTGGTTAGGAATTCGTTTACCCAAGGGAGATTCTGGTGAAGTTTACCGAGTGATTGCCGATCGTCAGGGCATCTTTGTACAACCTGCGCTATTCGAAGCCTTTGGTCTAACAATTCTCGAAGCGATGATCACTGGCTTACCCACCTTTGCCACTCGTTTTGGTGGTCCCATTGAAATTATTCAAAATAACGTCAATGGCTTTTATATCAATCCAACTCAGTTGGAAGAAACCGCCAAAAAAATACTCGATTTTGTCCTAAAATGTGAGCACTATCCTGACTATTGGAAAGCGATTTCACAAAAAGCAATTGAGCGTGTTTATAGTACTTACACATGGAAAATTCATTCCGCTCGTTTAGTCTCCTTAGCTAAAATATACGGTTTCTGGAACTATACCTCTAAAGAAAATCGTGAAGATTTGCTGCGCTATATTGAAATGATGTTCTACCTCTTGTACAAACCCCGTGCCGAAGCCCTACTTGCACAGCACATGCAATAACTCTCAGTAGATCACAAAGTTGGTTTCAACAGAGCGATCGCTACCAAATTCCTCTTTCGATTCATAAATTATGTTTATGTTGCTTGAGGTAAGATTATCGAAGTATCATCTAAAGGAATATAGATAGCTTCTACGGCTATCGCTTGTCTCTTTTTCTTTAATCCTTTAGGTCTGACTGCCTGACAGAAGTGCTCAAAACCTCCAGTTTGTCGGGCGATCGCTATAATTCAAAATGGCAAATCCAAAGAATTTATGGAGTTCAATTGGGAAAATTGGGGATCATCTGTCCAACAGCTTGGATTAGCCCGAATATAGTCACGAATCCGTTCTAAATGATGATTATTGCGGATTACAGACTTATAATAATTTCGTTGCCAGAGAGGATTTCTAGGGGTTTCCCGCAATATATTAATACGTTTAGTGGTAGCAGATTTAAACCCAGCAACAATAGAAGACAAAGATTTTCCTTGACGATGCAACCGTAGGGGCGCACCGACGTGCGCCCTTTCAATCTCCGCTCAATAAGCTTCTGAATTAACTTAATTTTTTCGTCAACTAAACTATTCCTAAGCCAAGCCCAGTCAGGGGTTTGAAGGGGTTGTAACCCCGTCAGGATCATCCTTTAACAACTGCTACTGGTCGCAGGCGAGCGACCTTATGAGCAATACCAGCCTTGCTGACAGTTTCAACGACCCGGCTGACATCTTTGTAAGCCTGGGGTGCTTCCTCAGCGAGTCCTGGCATCGAGCCTGCACGAACACTGATGCCCTCTTTTTCTAATTCCCCCCGCAGGCGATCGCCCCGCACTGACCGCTTGGCTTTCCTGCGACTCATCACCCGCCCTGCGCCGTGACAACTAGAACCAAAGGAGAGCTCATCGTTAGCTTCCGTACCCAACAGAATCCAACTCTCCGTTCCCATCGAACCAGGAACTAAGACGGGTTGACCTAGAGGACGGTACTCCGGTGGCAAACCTTCAAACCCCGGTCCAAATGCCCGCGTTGCTCCCTTACGGTGAACGCAGACTGTCAGATCTTCACCCTCAATCCGGTGGTTTTCAATCTTGCCCATATTGTGGGCAATGTCGTAGATCTGACCCAGAAGCTGCTCTCCTGCCTGAGTGCCAAATACCTCTTGGAAGCTCCGCCGCGCATGATAGGCCAATGCCTGACGATTGGCAAAAGCATAGTTCGCGGCAGCCTTCATTGCCCCCAGATAAGCCTGTCCCTCCGGCGAATCAATAGGAGCACAGACCAGTTCTCGGTCGGGCAAATGAATCCCATAATTAATCACTGCCCACTGAAAATCATGGACATAATCGGTGCAAATCTGATGCCCAAAACCGCGAGAGCCACAATGGATTTGCACTGCCAGGCAACCTTCCCTCAAGCCCATAACTTCAGCGGCTTCAGGGTCGAAAACTTCCTCGACAACATCCACCTCTAGAAAATGGTTACCAGCTCCCAGGGTTCCTAATTGACCTTTTCCTCGTTCTTTCGCCCGCTTGCTAACCTGCGTCGGATCAGCACCTTCTAAGCAACCAAATTCCTCAGTCCGGGCTAAGTCCTCCTCAATGGCATAACCCTGGGCAAGAGTCCAGCGAGCGCCCTGCCGACAAACCTGCTCTAATTCCTCTACAGATAGAGGCAAGCTTCCCTTTTCACCCACACCGCTAGGGCAATTGCGATAAAGAGTACTTGCCAAGTTGCTCATATAGGGTTTGGCTGCCTCGTACTCAATTTCAGATGCCAACACCCGCACGCCGCAGTTGATGTCATAACCGACCGCTCCTGGAGAGATAATCCCCCCGGGCACCCGCGCTGCCATGACGCCGCCAATTGGCATTCCATAACCTTGGTGTACATCCGGCATGATGGCAACGTGCCCGACAAGACCAGGTAAACGGGCAACGTTAACCGCCTGGGTAATCGATAAGTCTCCCAGGGCATCTTCCAGAAGCTCCTCATCTGCAAAAATCCAGACGGGTACCTTCATGTCTGGATGAAAGGAGGTAGGAATCTCCCACAAATAATCATTAATTCGGCGAAAATCTTGTTTGTTTATCATAGCCCCTCCTTGCTTGCGTATGTATTACTATGTCAAGACGATCTTCTGGAGAGTGCTGTTACACGTCTAATACTAGTGTGACTTCAAAACCTGTTTCTGTCGAACGAATTGCTAAGTTATGGTAAGTGGCTGCCTTAATATCCTTGAGCCATCGCTGAACAGGTGCGCCAGTGACTTTGGCATGTAAAGTTTTCCCATCAAGCTGCAGGATCTCTACCAGATCAAATCCTAAGTTTTCACTCTCATACAGGTGAAGAAGTTCATTTAACCAGGCTACCAGTAGGCTTTCACTGTCCACACCTTGTAGGCGAATTTCTCGCGTGACCCGTGACTGTACAGCTAGCTGGACACCCACAAGGTGGTAAAGCCCTTGTGCTGCTTGAATGAACAATTCTTCTAAACTTTGTCCCCAAACTCGATAGGCCCAATCAGCAGTGTGCTCAATCTCCTCAAAACCCGCTAGTTTGGGAAAGTCTGAACTTTTCATAAGATGAGAATAAATTGTGCTTAAAAGTTTAAATATGCTATGTATTTTAGCAAAAATAGTGGGATTCAGACCGCTTCTAAAACCTTTTATTCAGTTGACTATACTTTCGCAGAAATCCACCCATAAATACCCATTCTGGGCTGAGCCATCCAGAGTAATCGCAGCTATTTTGTATAAATGGTACTTGACAAAATAGACGTTCAATGTATGAATGATGGGACTAGACACCCCCTCTTGGAATCAAGGATACTGTCACTTTACCCATAATTTGAGCGAGTTGACGAAAAGAAGCATAACTTGACACCAGCCAAGTGGAAGCATAAAACGGCAGTAGCTGCCAAGATATGATTCAAGTGACAATAGGGTCTCTGTCCGCAAGCCGCGCCAAAAACCCTATAAGGAAAACTTATCTTTAATGGCTTTTCCTCACCCTCTCCTGACAAAACGATATCTGGCCGTGCATGACCTAAATAGGGATTTTCAGCCAGCAGGAAAATGTGGTTATAAATCATATCCATGTATTTCCTGACCTGCTCCCGCCCGTAACGTTTGCGGGTGTAGCTGGATATGTCCCGTATATCCGCCTTGGCTGAGTCTGAGATTTCAAAGTTAGTCATTGTGGGGGATTGTATCGGTGCTGTGATCTGACTCGCCCGCTTCGGCTCTGGCAATGCCTTCTTGTACAAGTTTGTCCATTAACTCGCGTGTAAACGGTGTTGTGCGTCCTGCTTCGATATCTTCGACACCCTTCATTACCGCTGCATGGAAGCATTGTGCGCGTTGCTTTTCTTCCCGCAAACGGCGCACGGCATCACGCACCAGTTCCGTTTCATTGGTGTAATAGCCATTTTCAATCTCTTGCTTGATAAAGTTTCCGTCTACCTCGGCAAACCTAATATGCATGTTATTCCCTTCTCTCTATTTTATATACCTATATGATACCAGAATCATACCTGATTAACAAGGTTCTGTTTTAACCCCCATTCCGCACTTCAAACTGTAACATAAAAACAACACAGAGGGTGATCGCTGATCGCCCTTAACTTAGTACCATTCGGTCATGGATAATAAAAGCAATCCCCTGGCAGCTACCAAGGGAGATATTGAAAAACTTATCTAACTCAAGCATAAAACGATGTCTAATACACCAATCCAGGTGACAACAGATCTAAGCCAAGTCTTAGAACAAATCAATCAAAAGCTAGACACGCTACAAAAGAAAGTTACCGACTTTAGGACTGAGACTAAAGTGGCTATCGAATCAGTTAAGGGAGATATTAATGCCTTAAAAGGAGAAGTCAACAACATCAAGGAAGATGTTAAAGACATCAAAGGTTCTCAAAAAGCCCAAATCTGTACACTAATCGGCATTCTTGGTACAGCTGTGGTCGGAACGGTTATCCGATTTATTATTACAGCAGCTCCTGGCAATCCTTAATCCGAGTGGGGGAGCAGGGAAGAGGGGGAGCAGCACCAATTTCACGAATCAAATCAGATTGCTATAGCAAAGATACTGTTGGTGAATTAAGTGGGAGCAGAACCTCGTTCGGTGGCACTGAGGCGGGAATGACCCCCAAGAGGCTCTGCCTCGCGAAATAAGGCGATGGTCGGCAGAGCATCAGAAGAATCGATTCACCAATAAGTAGTCGGACATAAATTTTGTCACCTGAGTTAAGAAATGTAAACAGCCTCAATGCTTTACTGTTGCCTGTTGCCTGTTGCCTGTTGCCTGTTGCCTGTTGCCTTGTCCTCACAGTTAACTTTAATTGTGTCCAACTACTTAGTATCAACGAAGCTGTCACGCCCGGGCAAGAGAATGGCTGTTTTAGATTTTTTAACATCCATATACTTAAAATATTGCTAACCTAAAAATAGGTGAATAGTCTCGCTAATCGCTACAACAGGCGAGTTTTAATCATCGCTACAGACTGAACGGAGAAGGAGAGAACAATGCTCAAAAAATTATCAAGAGAGCCCCCCGGTCAATCGACCCCAGATGCTAGCTCAAAACTTATACCCGATCCTTGGGAACTACCTAACCCAGCTCCTAAAGCTAAATCTTCAGATTCTTGGAAATTACCCACAGAACCTCACCCTTTGATTCGTCCTGCGGGAAGCCCAGAAGCCTTGCAACTATCCAGCGCCAAACTTAGCCCAGTGCAAGTGCTATTGCAAGATTGGCTGAAGCTAAGGGCTGATAAGACTAAGAAACTCGCAATCCAGATCACAGAAGCCCTGGGGCTGCTTTGTTGGATAGAAATGTTACAGCAGCAATCGCCCGAGGGAAAAACTGTCTTGAGTTCATAGTCAACCAGTTGCGGGGGTGACTTCGAGGACAAGGCTATGAGCGGAAGGCTCAGGCAAGCAAGTGAGGTGAGAATAATGACGGTAATATTGCAAAATCGAACCGAAGCCGGTCGATTGCTGGCATCAAAGCTGGCAGCTTATGCCAACCGCTCGGACGTACTGGTGTTAGCGCTTCCCCGTGGCGGCGTACCAGTTGCGTTTGAAATAGCCAAGGCACTCAATGTCCCCTTGGATATCTGCCTGGTGCGGAAGCTTGGCGTACCTAAACGCAAAGAATTGGCAATGGGTGCCATTGCCATGGGTGGTGTGATGGTGATCAACCATGATGTTGTGGACTGGCTGCACATCTCCAAGAAAATGATCGATCAAGTCGCTGCCCAGGAATGGCAGGAATTGGAGCGACGCGATCGCCTTTACAGGGGCAATCGCCCGGTTCCCGACATGAGTAATCGCACCATCATTCTGGTAGATGACGGCATTGCCACTGGTTCGACACTGCGCGCTGCCATTGCCGCACTGCGACAGCAGCAGCCTAAAACTATTGTTGTCGCCGTTCCAGTTGCGCCTCCTTCAACCTGTAAGGAGTTGAAAGCTGAGGTAGACAAGGTCGTGTGTCTGAGAACGCCAGAGCCGCTCTATTCCATTAGCCTCTGGTACGAGGATTTCTCGCAAACAACCGACGGAGAGGTTCGCAACCTGCTGGCAAGAGCTGCTCGGGAGCCAACTGCGGCATCGCGGTAAAAGTCAAAAGTACGTTCCCAGGCAGAGCCGTGGGAACGAGGTCAAAAGTCAAAAGAGAGAAATTATCCTTTTGCCTTTTGCCTTGTCTAGTTCCCAGTTCAGTCAATCCCAATCAGGAGGATAGGCTAATGATGAGAAAATCAGAATGGAATAACCAAGAGAGCAGAGTCTCGGTGAAAGCAGACTCGGTGACGCTGAAAGGAAATCTAGGGATACCCGAAGGAGCCCAGGGGGTTGTCCTGTTTGCCCATGGCAGTGGCAGCAGCCGACATAGTCCCCGCAATCGCTATGTCGCTCAAGTGCTGCGTCAGGCTAAACTTGCAACCCTGCTCATTGATCTGCTTACACAGTCAGAGGAGGCAATTGATCGGCAGACAAGGCACCTGCGCTTTGACATTGGCTTACTCGCCCCACGGCTGATTGGCACTGCAGACTGGCTGAGTCAGCATCCAGCTACCCGAAATCTGAAGATGGGCTACTTTGGTGCTAGCACGGGGAGTGCTGCTGCTTTGGTAGCGGCGGCGGAACGCCCAGACACTGTCAGTGCGATCGTCTCTCGCGGCGGACGGCCTGACTTAGCTGGCTCGGCTCTGTCCCGCGTCCAGGCACCGACGCTTTTGATCGTTGGCGGGAACGACATCCCGGTGATTGGGATGAATCGGGAAGCGATGGCCCATCTCCATACTGAAAAGCAGCTTGAGATTATTCCTGGAGCGACGCACCTATTTGAGGAGCCAGGCGCACTAGAGGAGGTGGCGCTGCTGGCAAGCAAATGGTTCAATTGCTACCTCACAACCGTCGATGAACAAAACCTGCATTTGCAGAGAACATAGGTTCACCAATCCTCAACCAGCGGTTTTTAGGCAGTAAGGAGCGATGGAGAATGCCTATTGATACTGATACCAATCGCAAGGTAAAAACGCCTGAGCCTAGGGGCTTTGGCCGCAGCTTAATAATCCTCTTGATGTGGCTTCTATTCCTGAATATATTTTTATTGCGGGGGGCTGAGCATTCACAAGTATCTTATAGTGAATTCATTGACCAGGTAGAAGCCGGTAAGGTAGCCAGTGCCAAAATCGGTTCCGATCGGATTCAGTACGTGCTCAAAGACGATGGAGCTACAGATCAATCCAACCAGGAATTTATCACGATTCCTGTGGCTCTCGATTTAGATTTGCCGAAAATTCTCCGCAAGCATGACGTAGAATTTTCAGCTCTGCCCCCTAGTAACACTGGCTGGATTTCGACCTTACTTGGCTGGATTGCATTGCCCCTGATCTTTGTTGGCATCTGGTTCTGGCTGCTGAGCCGCTCTCAGGCGGGCGGAGCCGCTGCCCTAACGGTAGGCAAAAGCAAGGCTCGCATTTACTCGGAAGGCAATACAGGCGTGAGCTTTGATGATGTTGCTGGGGTAGATGAAGCCAAGGCAGAGCTGCAAGAGATTGTGGATTTTCTCGAACATGCAGCCAAGTACACTCGCTTGGGCGCAAAAATCCCCAAAGGAGTTTTGCTCGTGGGACCGCCGGGGACGGGCAAGACTCTGTTGGCGAGAGCGATCGCCGGTGAAGCGGGGGTTCCCTTCTTTATTATCTCTGGCTCTGAGTTTATTGAGTTATTTGTAGGCATTGGAGCATCGCGAGTTCGGGATTTGTTTGAACAGGCAAAGCAACAAGCTCCTTGTATTGTTTTCATTGACGAATTGGATGCCTTGGGCAAGTCTCGGGCTGGTGCTGGTCCCCTCATGGGTACCAATGATGAGCGGGAACAGACCCTCAACCAATTACTGGCGGAGATGGA
Organism: Xenococcaceae cyanobacterium; assembly: GCA_051439465.1. Taxonomy (GTDB): domain Bacteria; phylum Cyanobacteriota; class Cyanobacteriia; order Cyanobacteriales; family JBFRWF01; genus JBFRWF01. The sequence continues at coordinate 15,012 of JBFRWF010000080.1, forward strand.
TGGCTTCGATCCCAATACTGGTGTTATTCTCCTAGCTGCCACCAACCGTCCAGAAGTACTCGACCCTGCCCTACTGCGTCCCGGTCGATTTGACCGCCAGGTAGTGGTCGATCGCCCGGATAAGATAGGTCGGGAAGCGATTCTGGATGTTCACGCTAAAAATGTGAAACTGTCTGAGGATGTGGATTTGGCGAAGCTGGCAGCCCGTACTCCAGGGTTTGCCGGGGCGGATCTGGCTAATCTCGTTAATGAAGCAGCGCTGCTAGCCGCTCGTAAGAACCAGAACGCAGTGAGAATGGATGACTTCAACGAAGCAATTGAGCGAATTTTAACTGGTCTGGAGAAAAAGTCTCGCGTTCTCAATGAAGTAGAGAAAAAGACCGTTGCTTATCACGAAGTTGGTCATGCCATTATTGGGGCGCTGATGCCCGGTGCCGGGGAAGTGGAGAAAATATCGATTGTGCCTCGTGGTGTGGGGGCTTTGGGCTACACGCTGCAATTACCAGAGGAAGACCGCTTCTTGATGATCGAAGATGAAATTCGGGGTCGGATTGCTACTCTTTTAGGGGGACGCTCCGCAGAAGAATTGATCTTTGGTAAAGTATCTACTGGAGCCAGTGATGATATCCAAAAAGCCACTGACCTCGCTGAGCGGTTCGTTACCCTCTACGGTATGAGTGATAAACTCGGACCGATTGCCTTCGAGAAGATTCAACAACAGTTTCTAGAAAGTTTTACCAATCCTCGCCGTGCGGTTAGTCCCAAGATTGCTGAGGAGATTGACCGAGAGGTGAAGGTGATCGTCGATGGAGCGCACCACATTGCCCTGGCAATTTTAGACAAGAATCGGGAACTGCTCGAAGAGACAGCACAAACTCTATTGGATAAGGAAATTCTAGAAGGAGAGGAACTTCGAGGGCAACTTAATCGCGTCCAGACTCCAGCAGAAATGGATGAATGGCTGTTGACAGGTAAGCTGCCTCAAGGAACACTGCTAAGGCAAACAACGCTTAATGGAGGGCAAAAAGCGAAAACCCTTGTTTAGAAAGGCTATTGGTCAATCAGAAAAACAGATGAAAGAGTTTGTAACCTTAGCATTCATTGGCGATATCATGCTCGGTCGTGGCGTTAACCAAGAAATCCCTTATCGATCGCCAGAGTCTTTTTGGGGGAATGTACTTCCTGTTTTACAGGGAGCAGATGCAGCGATCGCCAACCTAGAATGCGCCATCACCCAACATACTGGGAAGTGCAGCCGAACGCCCAAGGTGTTCTACTTCCGAGCCGATCCAGCCGCTGTAGAAGTACTCCGTACCGCCAACATTCAGTGTGTCAGCCTTGCAAATAACCACATCCTGGACTTTGACGATCGGGGATTATTGGATACCCTAGACTATCTGGATGCCGCAGGCATCCTTCATGCTGGCGCTGGCAGAAACCTTGACGAGGCAACAACCCCGGCGGTCATTGACATCTCCGGATTCAAAGTCGGCGTGATTGCTCTTACTGATAACGAGCCGTCTTTTGCTGCTGGTGGTGATCGCCCAGGCACCTACTACTTAAAAATCCCCTCCGCTCCGAATACCCTGGCACTCATCGAGAAATCAGTAAAGCAGTTGCAGCAAGCAGGGGTAGGGCTGGTTGTCCTGTCCGCACACTGGGGACCGAACATGGTTACGTCACCACCGCCCCATTTCCGCAAATTTGCCCGCGCAGTCGTGGATTGTGGCGTTGACTTGTTCTACGGTCATTCTGCACACCTCTTCCAGGGCGTAGAGTGCTGTGGTCACAGCTTGATCTTATATGATACCGGGGATTTCCTGGATGACTACACGGTTGACCCAGTTCTACGCAATGACTGGTCATTTGTATTTTTGCTGGAAGTGGACGCTAATGGGTTGCGTCAGCTGCGGATGCTGCCAGTTCGCCTTGAATACGCGCGGGTTGAGCTTGCCAAGGGTGAAGAGTTTGCAGCTATCCGGAAGCGGATGCAGTCGCTCTGTGCGGCGTTTGATACGCCTGTCTTGGAGATACCAGAGGGTCTAGCAATTCAGCTCCAGCAAAAATGCGGCAAGGAGCCTATGCTTGAACCCCGTAGCTGTCAAATGTAAAGGAATTGTGGCTACCAACTTAAGGCGGGACACTAGGGAACAGGGAACAGGGAACAGGGAACAGGGAACAGGGAATAGGGAATAGGTAATGGGGAATAGGTAATGGGGAATATAAGAGTAGTCCTAAATGAGTCGTGGCAAATCAAAACATATATAAACTG